>CAZFRK010000516.1:0-1003 GCA_964521375.1 uncultured Rhodobacterales bacterium | reverse complement strand
TAACACATGGAACGCTTATAGGGTAACACATTTGAAGTCATATCCACAGGGGTTAAGCCCTGTGGATATGACATGGGATACCAAAGACATTTATGCCAGGCGCCTGGAGTTCATCTCCCTGGTCAGGGCTCAAAACGTCAACATCCGCGAACTATGCAGACGTTTTCAAATCAGCCCAAAGACTGGCTACAAATGGCTCAAGCGCCACCAACAACTCGGTGAACAAGGACTCAAAGACAAACTCAGATCCAAACCCAGACGATCCAACCAAACTCCGCAAAAGACCGAAAACTCCATCATCGCCCTGAGAAAAGAACACCCCACATGGGGACCTCGTAAACTCAGACGCAGACTCATAGACATCGGGCACAATAATACCCCCTCCCACACAGCCATCTCTCGCCTGCTTAGACGCAAAGGACTCATCAGTCCAAAAGACACCCAACAACACACCCCACACATACGCTTCTGTCGAGAACACCCCAACGACCTATGGCAAATCGACTTCAAAGGACACTTCCCGCTCTCCAACCAATCACGATGCCATCCCCTCACAATAATAGACGACCACTCCCGTTACCTCATAGGCCTGTACGCTTGCTCAAACCAACAAACACTCACCGTACAACAAGCACTCACTCATGCCTTTAAACACCACGGTATCCCAAGACAAATCCTCTGTGACAACGGCCCACCATGGGGCGCTGCACCAAACGAACACACACAACTCACCGTATGGCTCATGCGCCTAGGCATACACACCATACACGGCAGACCCTACCATCCTCAAACCCAAGGCAAAAACGAACGATTCAACAAAACCCTCAAACATGACCTGCTCAATCGACACGACTGGCACAACCTCCCACAAACCCAACAACGCTTCAACCAATACAGACACCTCTACAACCACATCCGCCCACACCAAGCTCTCAACCAAGACACCCCAGCAAAACACTACACCCCATCCCAAACCCCCATGCCAAAACAACTCACCCAACTA
>CAZFRK010000515.1:0-1040 GCA_964521375.1 uncultured Rhodobacterales bacterium | reverse complement strand
AGGTTGTATGCGGTTGCAGTCAGGGTGAACATCCAGCCGACACGGTCCTTGCCTCGGTGGCGGGTCTTGCGCAGGGCGCCCGTCGTCTTCATCCAGCCGAAGATTTCCTCGATGCGCTTGCGCACCCGCAGGCTGACTGTGTAGCCGGGATGGCGGGTGGTGCGGCCGTCGATGGCCGTGGTGCGCCGCTTGCCGGTCTTGGTGATGTGGTCGTTCCGGGCGATGTGCGGCGTGACCTTGCGCGCCCGTAGGTCCCGGATGAAGCCGGCCACGTCATACCCCTTGTCGGCGCCCAGTGTGACGCGGCGGCTGTCCCGACAGAGACCGTCCAACATCTCCAGCGCCGCTTCCCGCTCGGCGGTGCCGGTGGCGTGGGTCAGGGCAGCGCCGACGACCAGGCCGTTGCGGTTCTCCATGAGCACGTGCCCCAGGTAGGCCATCCGCGATGACTGGCCGTTGCCCTTGCGGAACAGTCGGGCGTCGGGGTCCGTGGTCGAGGCATGCGTTTCGTTGGAGCGCTTCTCGCCGCGGAAGCTGCGCTCGGCATTGCGGCCGCCGCCAGACCCGCCGCCGGAGCCGCCCTTGCCGCCGGTGCTGTCATCTTTGGGCCGAAAGCTCTTCATTGACGCCCAGGCTTCGATCATCGTGCCATCGACCGAGAAGTGATCGTCCGACAGCAGGCTCCGCCCGCGCGCCTGGGCGACCACGGCTGCCAGAAACTTCGCCGCCACGTCACCGCCCAGCAGGCGGTCGCGGTTCTTGGTGAAGACCGTCACGTCCCACACCGGCGCGTCCATGGACAGTCCGACAAACCAGCGGAACAGCAAATTGTAGTCCATCTGCTCCATCAGTTGCCGTTCCGAGCGGATGGAGTAGAAGGCCTGAAGCAGCAGGGCGCGCAGCAACTTCTCCGGCGGGATGGACGGGCGTCCGACCTTCGAATAGAGCCCGTCGAACTCCGGCGACAGGACCTCAAGGGCCTCGTCCGTGATCGCCCGGATGGCCCGCAGCGGATGCTCCGCCGGCACCCGCGCCTCACA
>CAZFRK010000514.1:0-1051 GCA_964521375.1 uncultured Rhodobacterales bacterium | reverse complement strand
GTTCAGCGTCTGAACCCTCCAGCTGGGCCCTCAACAGCTATGAATCACACCTGCTCGGGGGTGGCTCGAACAACCGGCTCTATCTGAACGTGCCGCTGGCCGAGAAGGATGAAGCAAAGGGACTGGGGGCCCGCTGGGATCCGGGTGTGAAGTGTTGGTGGGTGGCGGCTGATGCCTATCACGGGGCAATCACTCGCTGGTCGCCGGCCTACAAGCCTCGCACCTACCCGACACTTCACGATGTGATTACCTACGCTGAACGCATTCTCGATGAGCGCCTCTTGGGGTCCTACGAAAAGGCGATTCGGGCGCTGGACCACCTGAACAAGTCGGCGAAGGCTTTGCAACGCCGATGGGTCGATTCGATCAAGGAAGGCCGCCAGCGCGCAAACGGCATGGCTGCCGACGACGAGGCCACTCAGTCTGCCCGAACCAAAGCGATCGAAGCGTTCACCGAGTACGTCCATGCAGTTCGCACCGGTGAAGAACTCGACAGCTTCCGAAAATACGACTCCTCGGACGTACTCAAGTCGGTCATTGACCGGTTGCGGAACCTTCGCGCAACAGGGCTTTTCAAGGCTCAACCTGCTCCTTTCGACCCGAGCTCACCCGTGTGGCGCTATCGATTGGAAGCCCTCTCCCCTGAGGAGAAAAAGATGTTCGTGCTCTTCACGCTCCAGGATCTCTTTTTGAAGGCCATCCAGCGTGGCGAGCAATCCTCTGTTGTAGAGGTAGTCGTACTCGACGAGTTGGGCACCTTCACCTCGAATCAGGACGAGGACGGAGGGGACGGCATCATCGGCGTCATCGCTCGTCAGGCCCGAAAGTTTGGCTTGGCAATCTGGGCAGCGGACCAAATGCCGAAGGGCATTCCTGAGAGCTTGATCTCGTCCGTCGCAGTCAAGATCGTGCTCGGTGTCGATGAGCGATTCTGGACCGAGAGCGTAAACAAACTGCGCATGGAGACGCGCCAACTCGAATGGATCCAGGCCCACGTCACGGCAGCTGTCCAACTCAAGGAGAAGCGAGCCCTGAAGAACCGCTGGCGATG
>CAZFRK010000513.1:0-1088 GCA_964521375.1 uncultured Rhodobacterales bacterium | reverse complement strand
CACGAGCACGAGCACGAGCACGAGCACGAGCACGAGCACGAGCACGAGCACGAGCGCGAGCACTTGTAAAAATTGAATCATGAGGTAAGACCGATGGCAGACGAAAAACCCCAGGTAGACGAAGTAAAAGCCCTGGCCGAAATCAAAACCGCGCATAAGCAGATCCTCGATGAGATTAGCAAGGTTTTCATCGGACAGATAAAAGTTGTCGAAGAAGTTCTTTATGCCCTTTTTGCCCAGGGTCACGTTTTGCTCATCGGCGTTCCCGGTCTCGGCAAGACCCTGCTGGTCAACAGTCTGGCGCAGCTTCTCGACCTCTCGTTCAAGCGGGTGCAGTTTACCCCTGATCTCATGCCCAGCGACATTATCGGCACCGAAATCATTGAAGAAAACATGAAGACCGGCGAGCGCCATTTTCGCTTCGTAAAAGGGCCGATTTTTACCCAGATTCTTCTCGCCGACGAAATCAACCGAACGCCGCCCAAAACACAGGCCGCGCTGCTACAGGCGATGCAGGAAAAAAACATCACCAGCAGCGGTAACACCTATACCCTCGCTGAACCCTTTTTCGTACTCGCCACCCAGAACCCGATCGAGCAGGAAGGCACCTATCCGCTGCCCGAAGCACAGCTCGATCGCTTCATGTTCAATATTCGCATCGAATATCCGCCGACCGAAGAAGAAATAACCATGGTTCGCGCCACGACTGGCGGTGCTCTGGCCGACCTCAAGCCGGTTCTGCATCAGGATAAAATTCGCGAGCTGCAGGAAATCGTGCGCAAAGTACCGGTTTCCGAACGTGTTATCCGCTATGCGGTCAACATTGCCGAGGCCACTCGCCCCGGTCGTGAAAAAACTCCTGATTTCATCAACAATTTCGTCACCTGGGGTGCCGGGCCTCGCGCCAGCCAGTATCTTATTCTCGGCGCCAAAGCCCGTGCCGTTTTACAGGGCCGTTTTTACGTCGCCTGCGAAGATATTCGCGCTCTGGCCTACGCCGTGCTGCGCCATCGCGTGTTGCTCAACTTCAATGCCGAGGCCGAAGGCATCAGTGCCGACTCGATCATTGAAAAAATCCTCAAAACCGT
>CAZFRK010000512.1:0-1105 GCA_964521375.1 uncultured Rhodobacterales bacterium | reverse complement strand
CGTTCTCCATGATGGTGTTGGTGGCGCCTTCCGTGGCCGCGACGATGGCGTCCAGTTCATCGCTCATCTGCGAGAAGTGATCTTCGTCGTCGTCCGCGCCGGGACGGCGGATGGCGGCGATCTCCTTGCGGATGCGCTGGATGTGCTCGAACAGGCCGATCAGCTCTCGCTTCAGCACTTCGGCGTCTTGCAATGTACTCTTGCTCATGACCTGTCGCGCAGCCTTTTGCCTGTACCGCGTCCCCCGGCGGTCGACGAAGACCGTGGGAGTGTTCCTGAACCGCCAAGCATACCCTTACGGGCGCGGGACGCAATCACCGCGCGGGACGCGCGGGAAATCATTCGATCACTTCTTATCTTCCTTGCCTTCGTTGAGGAAGGCCCGGATGGCCATGACGGCCAGTTTCTGCCTCTGTTCGTCGCTCAGGTCGGCCAGGATTTGCTGTTTCGCGCGGCGGACTTCCATGGCCTTGCGGATAAGTTCGGCCCGTTCCGGGGTCATCACGCGGGCCTGATTCTCGCGAATCCGGGCCATTGCCTGATCCCGCGCCGTCCCGGACGCGACGCCCTTCTTGGCCTTGGCGGCACTCTTGGCCTTGCCCGTTCCCTTGCCCTTGGCGGCGCCTGTCGCCTTGCCCGGCGTCTTGCCCGTGTCCGACTGGAAGAGGTCTTTCAGAAAGCCGAACATCGCATCCCCAGCCCAGGGCCGCAACCAGTCGCGACCGGCGCCCATGGTAACACAACGGAAAGGCGGCGTCAGCCGGGGCGACTCGTGGAGGGAAGGGCGGGAGCGGCGGTGGGGACGTCGCGGTCGTCGTCCAGGGCGGCCTCCAGCGCGTCGGCCTGACGCTGCTTGCGCCACAGTTCGGCGTAGAGGCCGTCGGCGGCCAGCAGGTCGGCGTGGCGCCCGCGTTCGGCGACGGCGCCGTCGCGCAGGACAAGGATCTCGTCGGCGTCGACGACGGTGGACAGGCGGTGGGCGATCACCAGGGTGGTATGGTCGCGGGCGACGCGGGCCAGGGCCGCCTGGATGTCGCGCTCCGTGTGGGTGTCCAGGGCGCTGGTGGCCTCGTCGAAGACCAGGATGGACGGCCCCTTGAGGATG
>CAZFRK010000511.1:0-1164 GCA_964521375.1 uncultured Rhodobacterales bacterium | reverse complement strand
AGATCCACAGCAGCTTGTCCGACTTGAACAGGCTTTCGAACAGGGCCACCTCGCGCCCCAGCCGGAAGGCGGCGCCGGAGCGCGTCGTCGGCGCCGGGGTGGTGGCGATCTTCAGGGGCGCCGGCGTCCGGGCGTACTGACGGATCTTCAGGGCGAGTCCGACGACGAAGATGATCGTCGCCCCGTAGAACAGCGCCGCGTAGGCAACCGCGATCCCGGTCATGGCACGCCTCTCCCGTTTGCTGTCGCGTTGGCTGGGTGGGGCCCCCCTCTCAGGCAAGGGACCTCCCGTCCGCCGTCCCGAGGGGCGGCGGTCGTTCGCTGGTGGTGGGTCGTTCGCGGGGTCCGGAGAGGCGCCACGCGTGGGCGTCCTCCCCGGTCACCGGTGGCCGGTCCCTAGACGCAGCCGGTCGGCTTGGGCAGACCGGCGATCTTGCACGCCTGCTTGGCCGGGCCGTAGGGGAACAACTCGTAGAGGTACTTGTTGTTGCCCTTGTCGGGCCCCAGCTTCTTGGCGATCGACTTGGTCAGGACGCGCACGGCCGGGGCGATCTGGTATTCGGCGTAGTATTCGCGCAGGAAGTTGACCACTTCCCAATGCTCCGGCGTCATGTTGACGCCTTCGCCCTCGGCGATCTGACCGGCGAGATCCTCGGTCCATTCATCCAGGTTGGTGATGTAGCCCTCTTCGTCGGCGTCGACGGACTTGCCGTTCACTTCGTAGGCCATCCCTGTGTACTCCCTTGTTCTATTGTCTCTTGTCTTGGTCTTGAGATCGAGACGGCGGCTGGTTCACAGCCAGCTCTGGGTGGTTCCGTGCTCGACCGTGAGGTCCACGAACCCGCCGTAGTCGACGACGGAAATGCCGTCGATCAGCGGCTTCTCGCCAAGTCCGCGGGCGGCGAGATCGGGTCCGAGAACGAACACCTTCTTGGTTCCGGCGGCTTCGGCCATGGAACCGGCGATGGCGGTGCCCTGGATGGCGCCGACCACCGCGTCCTCGGTCAGGAGGATGGCGGAGCCGTCGACGGCATGGTCCAGACAGGACGTCAGGGCGGTGCGCTCGAAGGGCGATTTGTTGACGATATGCAGCATCCTTGGTCTCCCCCTCAGGCGCTCAGGACGACGTCCATGCCGTCGATCAGCTCGGCCATGGCGGCGCGC
>CAZFRK010000510.1:0-1172 GCA_964521375.1 uncultured Rhodobacterales bacterium | reverse complement strand
GTCGGAGTTCATGAAGCAGGTCTCGGCCGACCTCAAGAATGCCGGGGCGGCATCTACAACTTCATGACCAAGCGCGCCGCCTGCCGGGGCCGCAACTCGAAGGTCCAGTGGACCCAGGTGGAGACCGGATCGGCGATTACCTGGAAGTATCCTTCCTGCATCCTGCAGGGCGAGGGATCGCAGGGCGAATTCTATTCGGTCGCCATCACCAACGGGCGCCAGCAGGCCGACACCGGCACCAAGATGGTCCATATCGGCAAGAACACGCGGTCGAAGATCATTTCCAAGGGCATCTCCGCCGGACGCTCCGACCAGACCTATCGCGGCTTGGTGAAGGTGCTGCCGAAGGCGGAAGGGGCGCGCAACTTCACCCAGTGCGACAGCCTGCTGATCGGCGACCAGTGCGGCGCCCATACGGTCCCCTACATCGAAAGCCGCAACCCGTCGGCCCATACCGAGCACGAGGCGACGGCCAGCCGCATCTCCGACGACCAACTGTTCTATTGCCTGCAACGCGGCATGGACCCGGAAGAGGCCGTCAGCCTGATCGTCAACGGCTTCTGCCGCGACGTTCTCCAGACCCTGCCCATGGAGTTCGCCGTCGAGGCCCAGAAGCTGGTCGGCATCTCGCTTGAAGGCAGCGTCGGGTAAGAAAAAAGAGGGAAAGCGAAGACAATGGCTCTGATCGAGATCAAGAACCTGCACGCCCGCGTCGAGGACAAGGAGATCCTGAAAGGGGTCGACCTGACCATCAATCCCGGCGAGGTCCACGCCCTGATGGGGCCGAACGGGACCGGCAAGTCCACCCTGTCCAACATCATCGCCGGTCGCGACGGCTACGAGGTGACGGAAGGCTCCATCACCTTCGACGGCAAGGACCTGTTCGAGATGGAAGCCAACGAGCGGGCCACCGCCGGGATCTTCCTGGCCTTCCAGTACCCGGTGGAAATCCCCGGCGTCGCCACTTCCACCTTCCTGAAGACGGCCTTGAACGCCAAGCGCCGCTATCAGGGCCTGACGGACGTGGACGCCATGGAATTCCTGAAGCTGGTCAAGGCCAAGTCCAAGGAACTGGGCGTGCGCGACGAAATGCTCAAGCGCCCGGTCAACGTCGGCTTCTCCGGCGGCGAGAAGAAGCGCGCCGAAGTTCTTCAGATGGCGCTTCTGGAACC
>CAZFRK010000509.1:0-1175 GCA_964521375.1 uncultured Rhodobacterales bacterium | reverse complement strand
ATCATGGACACCGACCTGCGGCGCCGGAAGATCCGCGACAAGGTGCCGATGACCTTCGTCACCGCCGAACCCTACATCGGCCACCTGGGCCTGGGGGGCGTCGGCGATTCGAAGGGCATGATGGAAAGCATCATGCGCAACCGGCACATCAACTGGATCTGCAACGCCAAGGTCGACAAGGTCGAGGACGGGGTCATGCACGTGACCGAGTTCAACGACGACGGCAGCGAGAAGAAGAAGCACGAACTGCCCTTCAAGTTCTCCATGATGCTGCCCGCCTTCCGCGGCATCGACGCCGTCTTCGGCATCGAGGGGCTGACCAACCCCAAGGGCTTCATCACCGTCGACAAGCACCAGCGCAACGCCAAGTACCAGAACATCTTCTCGGTCGGCGTCTGCGTCGCCATCCCGCCGGTCGGCGCGACCCCGGTGCCGGTCGGCGTGCCCAAGACCGGCTACATGATCGAATCCATGGTCACCGCCACGGCGCACAACATCGGCAACCTGCTGCGCGGCGAACAGCCCGACCGCGAAGGCACCTGGAACGCCATCTGCCTGGCCGACTTCGGCGATTCCGGGGCGGCCTTCGTCGCCATCCCGCAGATCCCGCCGCGCAACGTCAATTGGTTCGCCGAAGGCTGGTGGGTGCACCTGGCCAAGGTCGCCTTCGAGAAGTACTTCATCCGCAAGATCAAGAAGGGCACCAGCGAACCCATCTACGAGAAATACGTCCTGAAGGCCTTGGGCATCACCAAGCTGAAGGGCAAGATCACCCCCAAGGCTCCGGTGGACGGGATCTAGAGCGAAATCCACTCTAGACGACCGACCCGTTCCGCCGCCCGCGCCGAGGGACGTGAGCAGACCAATCGCAAACCGGACCTCATCAGGAGACCCCTTATGTCCATCGACCGCATCGTCCTGGCCTTCGCCGGCCTCATCATCCTGGCGACGCTGGCCGTCTACGCCTTCCTCGGCATCCAATGGGTGCTGTGGCTGACCGCCTTCGTCGGCCTGAACATATTCCAGGCCGCCTTCACGGGCTTCTGCCCGCTGGCGATCATCCTGAAGAAGCTGGGCGCCCGCCCGGGCGTGGCGTTCTCCTGACGTCGCGGCACAGGCAACGGAAAAGGGCGGCCTTCGGGCCGCCCTTTTTTGACTGTTGTTATACTTTTTGG
>CAZFRK010000508.1:0-1185 GCA_964521375.1 uncultured Rhodobacterales bacterium | reverse complement strand
ACGCCGAGACCGACTTCGTCGCCCGCAACGACAAGTTCCAGGACTTCGTCGCCGGTGTCGCCGACTGCGCCGTCACCGCCAAGGGCGACTTCGAGGCCCTGAAGGCCACCGCCTATCCGGGCACCGAGCGCACCGTCGAGGAGCAGGTGACACACATGGTCGCCACCATCGGCGAAAACATGTCCCTGCGTCGTGTCGCCATGCTGTCCGTCGACAACGGCGTGGTCGCCACCTACGTCCACAGCCCGATCGTCGCCGGCAAGGCCATGGGCAAGATCGCCGTCGCCGTGGCGCTGGAATCCGAAGGCGACGCAGCGAAGCTGGAAGAGGTCGGTCGCCAGATCGCCATGCACGTGGCCGCCGCAAATCCGCTGTTCCTGAACCGCGACGGTGTCGACGCCGAAGCCGTCGACCGCGAGCGGCAGGTGCTGTCCGATCAGGCCCGCGCGTCGGGCAAGCCCGAGGAAATCATCGAGAAGATGGTCGAGGGCCGCCTGCGCAAGTACTACGAGGAGGTCTGCCTGACCGAGCAGGTCTACGTCATCGACGGCGAGTCGAAGGTGTCGAAGGTCGTCGACGCCCTGGCCAAGGAAGTGGGTAAGCCCGTCGCTCTGACCGGCTTCATCCGCTATGCCCTGGGTGAGGGCATCGAGAAGGAAACCGGCGATTTCGCCGCCGAAGTGGCCGCCGCCGCCAAGGGTTGACGGACCGTTTTTCGGCTTTCGCCGACCGCCCACGACAATGCCAGCACCCGCCCGGGTGCTGGCATTCGTCGTCAGATAGGGGGCGACAGCGACGGCGTTTTATGTCATATCCCCTCCCGGACAAACCGGCCCGCCCGGAGCTTGGTCCAAAGCGTTTTCCGACACCGACAGAGGCTTTCCGCATGCCCGCGCCGCTCACCTACCGCCGTGTTCTTCTGAAGATCTCTGGCGAGGGGCTGATGGGGCCGCGTGAGTACGGCCTGGACAACGCCACGCTCTTGCGGATGGCGAAGGACATCAAGGAAGTGGTGGACGCCGGGACCCAGGTTTGCCTGGTGATCGGCGGCGGCAACATCTTCCGGGGCGTCAAGGGCGCCGCCGAGGGTATGGACCGCACCAGCGCCGACTACATGGGCATGCTGGCCACCGTCATGAACGCCATGGCCGTGCAGAACGCCCTGGAAAAGGTCGGGGTGCAGAC
>CAZFRK010000507.1:0-1191 GCA_964521375.1 uncultured Rhodobacterales bacterium | reverse complement strand
GGGCTACAAGGGCGACGTCGAGACCTACGAGGACCCGCGCAACGCCGACCTGATGGACGTCATCGACCGGCGGCGCGGCCTGCCCGTGACGCTGGGGATCCTCTATCTTCACACCGCCCGCGCGCAGGGCTGGCGGGCCGACGCCCTGGCTTTTCCCGGTCACTTCCTGATCCGTATCGAGGGCGAGGACGGCGACCGCGTCATCGTCGATCCCTTCCACGGCGGGGTGCCGGTGACGGCGGCCGACCTGCGCGGCCTGTTGAAGGCCATTTCCGGCACCTCGGCGGAACTAACGCCCGACATCTACGCCGCCGTGAGCAACCGTGAAGTCCTCATCCGCCTGCAAAACAACGTCAAGATCCGCCAGTTGGAAGCGGGCCGCGTCGAGGGCGCGCTGAAGGCCCTGGAACGGATGCTCCTGATCTCGCCCAAGGAGCCGCGCCTGTGGCGCGAGGCCGGCTTGATGCATATGCGCCTGGGCGACCTGGAGGGCGCGGTGGCGGCGCTCGACAGCTTCCTGGATCTGGCGCCGCCCGGCGCCGACCGGGCGCGCATCGAGCAGGTCATGAACGAGTTGCGCAACCGCCTTCCCTGACCGACATATCCCTGACCGATCGTTTTCCCTCTCCCGCAGGAGACCCTGGGCATGAGCCTCGCCGTCGCCATCCAGATGGACCCCATCGAAAGCATCGACATCGATGCCGATTCCACCTTCGTCCTGGCGCTGGAAGCGCGGAAGCGGGGCCACCGCCTGTGGCACTACCTGCCCAAGCACCTGTCCTTCCAGGACGGGCGGGTGACGGCCAAGGCCCGTCCGCTGACGGTGCGGCGCGAGAAGGGCGATCACTACACCCTGGGCGACTGGGAAGAGCTGGACCTGCGGACCGTGGACGTGGTTCTGATGCGCCAGGACCCGCCCTTCGACATGGCCTATATCACGGCCACCCACATCCTGGACCATATCCATCCCCGGACGCTGGTGGTGAACAATCCGGCGGAAGTCCGCAACGCCCCGGAAAAGCTGTTCGTCACCCATTTCGACGGCCTGATGCCGCCGACCCTGATCACCGCCGACATGGACCGCATCAAGGCGTTCCGGGTCGAGCACGGCGACATCATCGTCAAGCCGCTGTTCGGCAACGGCGGCGCCGGGGTGTTCCGCATCCAGCCCAACGACGAGAACCTGGGAAG
>CAZFRK010000506.1:0-1197 GCA_964521375.1 uncultured Rhodobacterales bacterium | reverse complement strand
AAGACGGCCCCCTTTTCGCGCAGCGTGTCGACCACGAACTTGTTGTGCACGATCTCGTGGCGGACATAGACGGGCGCCCCGTAGCGGGCCAGCGCCTTCTCGACGATCTGGATGGCCCGGTCCACGCCCGCGCAAAAACCGCGCGGCCAGGCCAGGACGACGGTCAGGGGCGCCTTGGTCGACGGCGCCGGTGCGTCCGGAGCGGCGGCGGCGGGCTGGGAGGTCTGGGTCGACTGGGTCATGCGATCCGTTTCTTCCGATGAAGCGGCTACGAATACCAACTTAGTCCGGCGAGGTGAAGCGTGCCATTGCCGCCCCGTCGCGTCGCGCGCCGTTGCCCCGCGGCGCGAAAGGGGGTACTTCTGCCCATGGTCGCCGCAACACCAGGGAGCCTGCCCATGATCTCCGTCCGCCGTCTGGCCGCCGCCGCCTTCGTCCTGGCCCTGGCGGGGAGTCTGGCCGCCTGCGAGACCATGGGGATCACCAAGAGCGTGGACCCGGTCTGTCCCGACCTGCGAATCGACCGCGACACCGCCCAGATGACGGTCTTCGACGGCTCCGGCCAGGATCTGACCGACGCCCTGTTCGAGGCGCGCATCCTCGACGTCGTCGGCGACTGCGCCTACGAGGAAAACGACGACGCCCCCGGCGGCGTGGTGACGGTGGAGTTCAACGTCCTGTTCGGCATCTCGCGGGGTCCGGCCCTGGAAGGCCGCGACGGTCACTTCACCTACTTCGTCGCCCTGCCGGGTTTCTACCCGGCGGCGCAAGCCAAGCAGGCCCTGGCGGTCGACTTCCGTTTCCCGGAAAACAACGCCCCGGCCATCCAGGTTCGCGACGAGGTGGTGCGCATCGACATCCCCGTCGACTCCCCAAAGGCGGGCGAGCGGACGCCGGTCTACATCGGCTTCCAGCTGACCCGCGACCAGCTCGACTACAACCGCGCCGGACCGCGCTGATCCGCCGGACCCGAGGCATCCCGAACGGACGCGCCGAACGGACACCCCGAGGGGCCGGGTTGACGCATACCTGATATGCGGTCAAACTGCGCGCCGCCGAATGATCCCCGTGGGAGAGACCGGCCCGACGCCCGCTTCACGAGGGACGTCAGGGGCCGGCGCCGAAGGAGCAACCGCCTCCGGAAACTCTCAGGCACCATGGACCGCGGGGGGACGGGCCTCTGGAAAGCAGGCGCGG
>CAZFRK010000505.1:0-1213 GCA_964521375.1 uncultured Rhodobacterales bacterium | reverse complement strand
GACGGACCCGGCCAAGTCACGGCCCAGGGTGGTCGCCCCCAGCCGCAGGATTTCCGGCTTATAGGCGTTGACCACGTCGGTGAGCGCCTTGGTGTAGGGCTCGTTGCGGTAGTCGGCCAGCATGGTGTCGGCCACCACGTAGGCCTTGTCGGCGCCATACTGGTAGCTTTCGAGCACCGCGCGCTCGACGAATTCGCCGGGCGGCCCCATGACCACGCCGCACAGTTGGACCCCCAGCTTGTCGGCGAGCTTGCGCCCCTCGCCCAGCAGCTCCCAGGACACCGGATGAACGGCGCCGCGCTCCATTTCGATGAACACCCAGACGTGCTTGTAAGCCTTGAAGTGCTCGGGCAGCTCGACCTTGAGGCCAGCGCGCCCGGCGGGCTTCTTTGGTGCTTCGGCCATTCTTCCGTCCCTCTCGATCAGTAACCGGCGGCCTGCTTGAGGAGATCCTCCTCAAGCTTCGGCTGGGCGGCGAACAATGCGTCGATGGCGGCGTCGGCGACGGCGGCGGGACCGAAGGCCCCCTCCGGCGCCTCGATCAACGTCGCCTTCTCACTGCGCGGCGTCGGCGCGAAGACCTTCTTCACCACCGTCGGGGAGCCCTTCAGGCCGCACTTCGTCTTGTCGGGAATGCCCGCGTCGTCGGCGGACCACACGTGAACATCGGCGCGCGCGGCGCGGAACATGTCGTCCATGCTGCCGTAACGGATGGTGTTGGAGCCTTCCAGCATCGTCACCATGCAGGGCAAGGTCGTCTTGAGGACGTGCACCCCGCCCTCGGAGCGACGCCGGGCGACGATCTCGCGCTTTTCCGGATCGACGCTGTCGATCTTTTCCACGTAGGTGAGCTGTTGCAGCCCCAGACGCTTGGCGATCCCCGGGCCGACCTGGGCGGTGTCGCCGTCGATCGTCTGCTTGCCCGCGAACACCATGTCGACCGGCTCGCTTTCGGCGATCTTCTCGATGGCCGAGGCCAGCGCGTAGGAGGTCGCCAGCGTATCGGACCCAGCGAAGAAACGGTCGGTCAGCAGAACCGCGTCATCGGCCCCAAGCCCCAGCGCCTTGCGCAGGGAGTCCACGGCCATCGGCGGCCCCATGGTCAGAACGGTCACCTTGCCCCCGAGCTGGTCGCGAAGGCGCATGGCCTCTTCCAGCGAATAGAGGTCATAGGGGTTGATGATCGTCGGCACGCCCTGCCGCATGATGGTGT
>CAZFRK010000504.1:0-1217 GCA_964521375.1 uncultured Rhodobacterales bacterium | reverse complement strand
CGCATCGCCGCCGGGTCCGGCGTCGACGTGGCCCAGGTCAACAAGCTGCTGAAACAGCACCAGCAGATGGCCGGGGTGATGAAGAAGATGAAGAAGATGGGCGGCAAGAAGGGCCTCATGGGCGCCTTCGGCGACATGTTCGGCGGGGCCAACCCGGCGGACATCCAGGCCGCCATGCAGGGCGGCGACGCGCCGGACCTGTCCCAGCTTCAAAAGGGCGGCGGCCTGCCGCCCGGGTTCCCGTCGGGCGGCATGCCCGGCATGGGCGGTCCCGGGACCCCCGGCGGGCTGTCTCCCGATCTGCTTCGGGCGATGGGCCGCAAGGGCGGCAAGAAGCGCTGACGCTCCCGGATTAAGCCCTGTTCACCAGTTTCCGAAATTCACCAAGCAAGAGAGAAGATCATGTCCCTGCGTATTCGTCTGTCCCGTGGTGGCGCCAAGAAGCGTCCGTTCTACCGCGTCGTCGTCGCCGATTCGCGTTCCCCGCGCGATGGCCGCTTCATCGAGAAGCTGGGCATCTACAACCCGCTGTTGCCCTCCGACCATGCCGAGCGCGTGGTGCTGAAGGACGAGCGCGTGAAGCATTGGATGGGCGTCGGCGCCATCCCGACCGACCGCGTCAACAAGCTGCTGGGCCTGGCCGGTCTGGTCGAAATGCCGACCCCGACCGCGCAGACCAAGAAGAACCAGCCCAAGGCGAAGGCGCAGGAGCGCATCCGCGAGGCCGAGGAAAAGGCCCGTGAGGCCGCCGAAGCCGCCGCCGCCGAAGCCGCCGCTCCGGCCGAGGAAGCCCCGGCCGAGGCCGCTGAAGAGCCGGCCTCCGAGTAATCGGGCGGTCCTCTGGCGAAAGGCTGATCGGCCATGGCGGAAACGCCGCAGGAGCATGACCGCGTGTGCGTGGGCGTCGTCGTCGGCGCCCACGGCATTCGCGGGCAGGTCCGGATCAAGAGCTTCACGGCGGATCCGGAACACCTGGACTCCTACGGTCCGGTCGCCGACGAGGCGGGCGGGCGAACCTTCGTGCTGGACGTGGTGGGTCGCGCCAAGGGCGTGGTCCTCTGCGCCGTCGAAGGCATCGACGACCGCGACGCCGCCGAACGCCTGAAGGGCACGCGCCTCTATCTGGATCGCGCCCTTCTGCCGCCGCTGGAAGAGGACGAGTTCTACCACTCCGACCTGATCGGCCTGGACGCCGTCTTCCCCGACGGCGAGGCCGT
>CAZFRK010000503.1:0-1222 GCA_964521375.1 uncultured Rhodobacterales bacterium | reverse complement strand
GAGGCGCTTCCCATTTCGCGGCGTCGGGTCGCGGCGCGTCGGCTCGGGCCGTGTCTTCCCGAGGCGGCGTGACCGGCGACGCGGCGACGGTCCCGGTGGCTCGCAGACGCCGCAGGTCGTCTTCCAACATTCGCACGCGCTGTTCCAGGCGGCGCGCCTTGACGAACCCGGCGAGGGCGAAGAACGGAGTAGCGAGCAGCAGGAGGCCGATACCGGGCAGGAGCAGTCCGGTCAGGATATCCATGGCATCCACTCCATCCTCATCCTCCGGCTCACACCCCTATCGACGGGCGCCGATCATAAGGGAGAATACATACCAGGAAAACGCCAAGGCGTAAGACCGCATGGAAAGCATGGCTTAGGCGCGGTGGTACGGATGGCCGTCCTGGATGCTTCGCGCGCGGTAAAGCTGTTCGGCCAACATGCCGCGCACCAGCATGTGCGGCCAGGTCATGGCGCCGAAGCCCAGCAGCAGGTCGGCGCGCGCGCGGACGCTGGCGTGATGGCCGTCGGCGCCGCCGATCAGGAAAGCCGTCGCCGGGACCGCCTCGTCCCGCCAGGCGGCCAGCTTGGCGGCGAAGACCTCGCTTCCCATGGCCTTGCCGCGTTCGTCCAGGGCGACGACGCGCGCCCCCGCCGGAACGCAGGCGAGCAGAAGCTCCGCCTCGCGCTCCATGCGCTGGGGCGTCGGCAAGGGACGCTTTTCCTCGACTTCCTTAAGGGTCAGCGTGGATTTCAGGCGGCCCGCGTAGTGCTCGAACAAGGCACGCTCGGGTCCCTTCTTCGCGCGCCCCACGGCGGCGATGATGAAATCCATGGCTCGAAGACCCCGTGACGACGCCGAGGCGTCGTCAGCCGCCGTAGGCGCTGGCGAAGGCCGACGCTTCAGGCTTTCCCAGCGCCCCCATCCCGTTCGCCGGAGCGTATTCGGCGCCACCCCACATCTTTTCCAGATTGTAGAAGGCGCGCACTTCCGGACGGAACAGGTGAACGACGATGTCACCGGCGTCGATCAGCACCCAATCACAGGTCGTCTTGCCCTCGACGGTCGGCATGATGCCGCGCGCCTTGAGCTTTTCGGCGATGTGATCGGCCATGGCGCCCACCTGACGCGGCGAGCGACCGGACGCGATGATCATGGTGTCGGCGATGCTGGTCTTCCCGGCAAGGTCGATGACGGAGATGTCCTCGGCCTTGTCGGCGTCAAGAGAGGTCTCGATCA
>CAZFRK010000502.1:0-1222 GCA_964521375.1 uncultured Rhodobacterales bacterium | reverse complement strand
CGCCCGGCTCGATCAGGCCGAACAGGCAGCAGGCCAGCGCCTCGGTGGCGCCGGAGGTGACCATCACCTCGCGCCCGGCGTCGATGCCCAGGTCGTAGAACTCGTTGTCGTGATCGGCGATGGCCTGCCGCAGGTCGGGCGTGCCCCACATGGAGGGGTATTGGTGCGGACCCTCGCGCGTCGCCTTGGCGGCGGCCTCCAAAACGTCCTCGGGCTCCAGCCCTTCCGGCGCCCCCTGTCCCAGGTTGACCGCCCCATGGTCGCGGGCCAAGCCGCTCATCACTTCGAAAATGGTGGTGCCGTAGGACGACAGAATGGTGTTGGCCGGCTTCATGGAACCTCCGCTCGGAACCGGGTTCGAGTCTCGCCGTCAGAAGTAGCACGGCCCGTCGCGGAACCATAGGGGAAGCGGCCTTTCCCATGGGGGAAGCCGAGACGCCTATGTTTTAGGCATATTGCCCGAATCCTGAGCAGCCCCGCCCCATTCCCCGCTCCGAAAAGCGCGCGATAACCCGTTGGCTCGGCGGCATTTTAGCGACATTGCGCGTTTGGCATGCGACGTGATAAAGGAGTCCGTCAGGTGTTAAAGCCAACCGGCCCTTCCGACGGCTGCGATCGGGAGGAAAGGCGGGCACAAGAGGAAAAGACCACCGGTTCATGAAGAAGATCGAAGCGATCATCAAGCCGTTCAAGCTCGATGAGGTTAAGGAAGCGCTGCACGAAATCGGCCTCCAGGGCATCACCGTGACCGAGGTCAAGGGCTTCGGCCGCCAGAAGGGCCACACGGAGCTGTATCGCGGCGCCGAATACGTGGTCGACTTCCTGCCCAAGGTGAAGATCGAGCTGGTCGTCGAGGACGACTTGGTCGAACGCGCCGTGGAAGCCATCGCCCAGGCCGCCCACACCGGGCGCATCGGCGACGGCAAGATCTTCCTCTCCACGATCGAGGACGCCATTCGCATCCGCACCGGCGAACGCGGCAACGACGCGATCTAGGCCACCGGCCTGCGCGGCGCCAGCCGACGGTGCGGCGGGGGAGCATCCTTCACGGCGCCCTCCGTCCAACACACAGTTTAGTCCAAACGGCCATCAAGACGGGAAACCAGGACATGTCCGACGTCAAAGCAGTTCTCGAGATGATCAAGGAAAACGACGTGAAGTACGTCGATTTCCGCTTCACCGACCCCAAGGGCAAGTGGCAGCACACCGCCCAGCACGTTTC
>CAZFRK010000501.1:0-1261 GCA_964521375.1 uncultured Rhodobacterales bacterium | reverse complement strand
TCCAGTCAAATGCCAGTACATTGTCCACGATATCCATTAGGGTATTCAGAGCGGTGGAGTCACTTGTGTGAAAGCGCGCATGGACCGCGTGATAGTAGGCCCGCAGTTCATCTCCCCACCCGTAGTTGGTAAACCATAGCTCCTCATATTGCATATTTGCGGCATCCAGAATCCCTTTCAACTGGATCAGACGTGTTTCCCCGAGTGCATCCGTTTTGACTCCGGTCACATAGAGCGGTTTTGCCATCTGGACATTATAATGGTGCGTTGTCTGCTCCACTCCGGCTACCACCTTCTCGTAAATCTCAAACTCCAGTACGATACGGTTCCCTGAGCGCAGAATCCGCAGCACATCGGCTGCTCCGGGGTTATCAAGGGTCAATGCGTGTGGACCCGTGGCATAGTTGCTGCTTTGGATAAAGTCGCTGATTGCCGCAGACACCTCGCTACGGGACTGGTAACTGCTATCCGCAAAATCCGGTGTCCCCTCTTCCTCCAACAGGCCCGATGGGGAGCCGGAGGGCTCCCCGGCATTTAGTCCGGTCAAACCGGAAAGCGCCAAAGCGGCGGCAAGTAAACTGCCCGTAAAGGCGTATAACTGAACAGTGTGCAGGACTCTCATGGCTTTTCCTTCTATTTGAAGCGACAGGGCAAAATACTATTGGTGGCTACCAGGCAATGGCGGTGCAGTGGCGTCATGTTCCATGTTCCGGTCGTTTCGATCCGGATTAAAATAGTAGTGAAAACTTAAACCAGGACCTGAATATGTTTCAGGGAATCCCTTTGGACGACCCGGTAGATTAGGCTGCCAAGCCGGGAAAAATCCGATGCCTCCCATAATCTTCGTATAATGCGCACTAACCACATTGCCGCTACCATCCAACTCCGTCCGGGTCCTTAAATAAAAATGCTGATCCTCGTCGCGCTTACCAATGTAGTTGTCGTAACCAAATTCATCAGCAACACACGCACTGCGCAGCTTCAGCTCCGAGGCATAACCACTATCCGGTGCCTCATAGTCCGAAAGCAATCCCGGATCATAGGGCAAGTCCACCCGAAACTCCTGTATACCATCTCCCTCATTCGGAAATGTCATCGTCAGCGTTCCATCATAGCGCGTAACAGATTTTGCCCATGTCTCGGCACTCAGGATAAAATCAGTCCTTCGGCCCTTCCCGTAGGGCGGCACCCAGTCGCCCACCTCCAAATCGTAACCAACCGCGTTGTCCCCATCAGGCATAAATGTTTCCTCCCACTTACG
>CAZFRK010000500.1:0-1264 GCA_964521375.1 uncultured Rhodobacterales bacterium | reverse complement strand
GAAGTATTTCCCCTTCATCTTCACGCTGTTCATGTTCGTGTTCTTCGGCAACATGCTCGGCATGCTGCCCTACTCCTTCACGTTCACCAGCCACATCCTGGTGACGGCCGCCCTGGCGGTGTTCATCTTCATCGCGGTGACCATCATCGGGTTCTCGCGCCACGGGTTGCACTACTTCCGTATGTTCTTCCCGCATGGCGCCCCGCTGGCCACCGCCATCATCCTCGTCCCCATCGAGGTCATCTCCTACCTGTCGCGCCCCTTCAGCCTGTCCGTCCGACTGTTCGCCAACATGACGGTCGGCCACATCATGCTGAAGGTCCTGGCCGGGTTCGTGGTGGCCATGGGGGTCTTCGGGGTTGTTCCGTTCGTGGTCGTCGGCGGCATCACGGTGCTTGAGTTCTTCATCGCCGCGCTGCAAGCCTACGTGTTCACTATCCTGTCCTGCATCTACCTCAACGACGCCATCAACATGCACTGACGCCCGGCGGTGTCGGTCCGGGGCCGCGGTCCCGGAAGGTATGCACGTCCTCTAAGTTCAACGGTTCTTTTCATAAGGGAAGAGAGAGATGGAAGCTGAAGCTGCGAAGATGATTGGTGCTGGTCTGGCCGCCATCGGCATGATCGGTTCCGGTATCGGTGTGGGCAACATCTGGTCCAACCTGATCGCCACCGTGGGCCGCAACCCGGCCGCCAAGAGCAGCGTCGAGCTGTACGGCTGGATCGGCTTCGCCGTGACCGAAGCTATCGCGCTGTTCGCTCTGGTCGTCGCGCTGATCGTGCTGTTCGCGGCCTAAGGGCCGGCACGGTATTTCGTCGGCGTCGCTCCCCTGGTCCCCGGACCCGACGGAGAGACGCCGGCGCCGTTTCCGTAGCCGCTTCCGGCGGTCGGCGCCGCGAACCCGCAAGTCTCTTCCGGGTTCCGCGCGCCGATCACGCCGTCGGCGGCTTCGTCGGGCCGGACGGTCCGTTCCCCTGCGCCGATCCGCTCGGATCGCCGTCGTGGGCGGCCCGCAGCCGAACCCGGCATCAAGAGCATCCCGGGGCCGCCGCCCCGTCAGCGCACGGGGTCCGTCCCCGCCGCTTTCAAGCCGTGGAGCCACGAGCCCATGCCGCAGTTCGACCCATCCAGCTTCGCGTCCCAGCTGTTCTGGCTGGTCGTGACGTTCGTCCTGCTCTACATCGTCGTGTCGCGCTTCGCCGTTCCGCGCATCGGCGAGGTCCTGGACCAGCGCCAGAAGATGGTGGACGACGACCTCGACCG
>CAZFRK010000499.1:0-1278 GCA_964521375.1 uncultured Rhodobacterales bacterium | reverse complement strand
CCGGTCCACACGGAGGGTGAGTTTCCCGTAGCATCCCAGCAAAGGGGGAACTCATCATGAAGCGCACCAGATTCACCGAAGAGCAGATCATCGCCATCCTGAAGGAAGCGGAGGCCGGGGAGATGCGAGCGAACGCGGTTTGCCGGAAGCACGGCATCAGCGAGCAGACCTTTTACCGCTGGAAATCCAAGTTCGGCGGCATGGAGGTCTCCGACGCCAAGCGGCTGAAGGCGATGGAGGACGAGAACCGGCGCCTAAAGACGTTGGTCGCCGATCTGACGCTGGACAACTCCGCGCTGAAGGACCTTCTGACAAAAAAACTTTGAGGCCCGCGCAGCGACGGGTGGCGGCCGCGTGGCTGATGTCCGAGAAGGGCTTCAGCCAGCGCCGCGCCTGTCGCCTCGTGGGCCTGAGCCGCGCCGTGGCGCGATACGCATCCCGCCGCCCGCCTGACACGGTCTTGCGAGCCCGTCTGCGGGACCTGGCCGGGCGGCACAAGCGCTATGGCTATTTGCGTCTGCATGTCCTGCTGCGGCGGGAAGGCTTGGTCGTCAACGCCAAGCGCACGTATCGCCTCTACAAGGAGGAAGGCTTGACCGTCCGAACCAAGAAGCGCCGCCGCCTGCCGGGGCGCGAGCGCGTGCCGCTGGCGGCGCCCAATCGGCGAAACCAGCGCTGGTCACTCGACTTCGTCAGCGACGGCCTGTGCACGGGCCGCCGCTTCCGCGTCCTCAACATCGTCGATGACTTCAGCCGGGAAAGCCCCGGCCAGCTCGTCGACGTGTCGATCTCCGGCGACCGCATGGCGCGGTTCCTCGACCGGCTGGCCGACGTCCACGGCCTGCCCGAGGAGATCGTCATGGACAACGGCCCGGAGATGACCAGCAAGGCGATGGTCCTGTGGTCGCTCAAAACGGGTGTCCGGTTGCGGTTCATCCAGCCGGGCAAGCCGATGCAGAACGGGTTCGTGGAATCCTTCAACGGTCGCTTCCGCGACGAGTGCCTGAACGAGCACTGGTTCACCAGCCTGACCGAAGCCCGACGCATCATCGAGGCCTGGCGGCGCCACTACAACGAGGAGCGCCCGCACAGCGCGCTGGCCTACGACACACCGTCGAATTTCGCCCGACGGTCTGCTGGCCTCCAGTGTCCGCTTCGCGTTCTCTGTGATCCGCCTACGGCTCCCTCCGTCCAGCAGACCGTCGCCAGTAGCGGCCGGAGCATGGTATCAACCGAAGCACTCACCCTCTGAAAGGATCGGCTTCAGGGGGAAGGTCA
>CAZFRK010000498.1:0-1285 GCA_964521375.1 uncultured Rhodobacterales bacterium | reverse complement strand
CTGCCTGGGCCCCCGAGAACTGGACCATTGTAAATGGTAGTAATTTCTGACTAAAAAGAAAGGGAAGGAATGAAAAAGAACAGAAGAACAACCGAGCAGATCATCCGAATACTGCGAGAAGCCGACACAGGGATAACAGTGGAGGACATCTGCCGTAAGCACCAGATAGGGGTACAGAGCTACTACAGATGGAAGCGCAAGTATGGGGGGATGGATCTGAAGGAAGCGCAGCGTCTGCGCGACCTGGAGAAGGAGAACACGGAGCTAAAGAAGCTGCTGGCCGACCACGTACTGCAAGTGCAGGCCTTGAAGATCGTGTTAGAAAAAAACGTCTAAGCCCGGAGCGTTGCCGGGAGCTAGCCAAGAAGGCGCAAAGCTCCCTGCGATGTTCTGGGCGAGCGATCAGTCGCTGGCTGGGCATTAGCCGCAGCACGCTGCAGTACAAACCCAAGGCCTTGCCGCCCAAGCAAAGGCATCTTGAAGCGATGATCCTAAAGATGTCGCGTGATCACCCGACACTCGGCTACAAGAAAGTAGCCGAGCTATTGCGCAGCGAGGGCTATCATGTGAACAAGAAGCAAGTGCAGAGGATACGCAGGGAGGAAGGACTGCAAGTGCCGCCGCGCAAGGCAAGACGACGTAGGCAAGGGCTATCAACAGGCTTGCCGCAGAAGGCAATCTATCGCAACCATGTGTGGAGTTGGGACTTCGTGAGCGACTATACGCAGCGAGGGGGGAAGCTGCGAGTGTTTAACCTGATAGACGAATACACGAGGGAATGTCATGTGATACACAGCAACCGCAGCCTGAAAGCCAGCGATGTGCTGGCAGTATTGCAAGAAGCAATCAGCGAACACGGAGCCCCCGAGTATATCCGCTCCGACAATGGGCCAGAGTTTATAGCCACAGCGATCCAAGACTGGCTAAGAGACAAGGGCATCAAGACGCTGTACATAGACCCCGGTTGCCCTTGGCAAAACGGCTATGTGGAGTCGTTCAACAGCCGCTTCCGAGAAGAATGCCTGAATCGGGAGTTGCTCTACACGCTGAGCGAATCGCGAGTAGTCTTTGCGGACTGGCGCGACTACTACAACCAAGTCAGACCACACAGGTCTTTGGGCTTGCTCACGCCCAAAGCTTTTGCCAGAAGTTTAGGCCAAGCAGGCTTAGGCTGCGTTCGCCCTACGGGCTCACTACGCCAAAGCCCGCTTCTTCAACAAACCAACCAACAACAACCGAAGGAAAGACTATCACCCAATCTGGTCTAACTTGAGGGGTTCAGGCA
>CAZFRK010000497.1:0-1293 GCA_964521375.1 uncultured Rhodobacterales bacterium | reverse complement strand
TGGGCACACGGAAAGCGCGTCTTCACCGCCGACCGAGGCGAGCACCTCCCGGACGACGATGACGATCCAATGCGCACTTTCGTCCGGCAGGTCATGGGAGCCGCCGCGCAGCTCGAACGCGGATTGATTGTCAAGCGCCTGAAATCAGGCAGGAGACAGAAAGCCGAACGCGGCGGATACGCAACAGGATCGCCCCCCTACGGGCAGCGGGTGGTTGATGGGGAACTCGTGGAGCACCCGGAAGAAATTGCCGTACTGCGGCAAGTGCGGGCATGGGCCGTCGAAGGAGTCGGCGTACGAGCCATCGCCCGCCGACTAAATGATGCCGGCGTCCCCTCAAAACGCGGCGGACAATGGCACCCGTCCACCGTTTCACGTCTAGTGGATCCACGGGCTCGCGTTGACTCGCGCCGGCGATCCTCGGCTGCCCGTGCAGCCGATCGGGAACGAGAGCGACTGACTCGAGCCGGTCGCGTTCTTAGCCGCGTCACATGATCGAGGACGGAAATTTCTTTTCTAAGCGTAAAGGAAACCGAATCGACCTATAGATAGTGGGAGCCAACTGAGTATTCTATGATTTCCAGGTCATAACCGCTTCATAAGTTTCTGGATCCGACAACTTTCGAACGAGGTAGCTAACCCAGGATTCGGTATACACATAACGCTCGAAAGTCTGATTATATCGACAGAAGTCAGCTTTTGTCTTTGTGGGATCGTCAGCGCCCACTGGAGGGCGAACTCCAAAGTAACGCCACGCTTGTGTGTGATGATGAGTTGTAAAGGGCCGAGAGAGCTCTGCAGCTACACGCTCGACTACCTGCCCTGGCCGGAGGGTTCCAAGGTCAGCTACAGGAATCTGTTTCTCTCGAATAATGGTCCGCACCTGATCCATGACTGCATTCTGCTCTTCTGTGAGTTCTTCCGGTCGTACGAAGGTCATTACGGCGTCTGCTTCAGTTTTTGGACCCTTATACGGAATTAGGTAAATCCGGAAATCGAACTGCTGGTCGGCTGCCAGGTCGGGAGATAGTCCTGCATCGAAATCTTGTACCCATTCCAGGACGCCGCGGGGAACTTGTGAGCGAACCTTTTTTACTGCCTTGGCTGCATCGTCTGTGATCGAGGATAGAAACAAAGGAAAACGCAATTCTGTAGCGACAGCTTCATCATCGCCAAATAACTCGACAAGAGTGGTTTCATAGTTCAGTAGATATGCCTGAGTGCGGCCGGCTACCAGTGCGGCAATATTCTTTTCATGTCGGTGCTCGATCCTGTTCCTCAATCCCACAAAGA
>CAZFRK010000496.1:0-1302 GCA_964521375.1 uncultured Rhodobacterales bacterium | reverse complement strand
TGCTGTCCGAAGTCTCCGGGACCAAGATCGACGAGGTCTTCATCGGCTCCTGCATGACCAACATCGGTCACTTCCGGGCCGCCGGAAAGGTGCTGGACGGCAAGTCCGACATCCCGACCCGCCTGTGGATCGCCCCGCCGACCAAGATGGACGCCCAGGTTCTGAACGAGGAAGGCTACTACTCCATCCTCGGCAAGTCGGGTGCCCGCATGGAAAGCCCGGGCTGCTCGCTTTGCATGGGCAATCAGGCGCAGATCCGCAAGGGATCGACGGCCATGTCCACCTCCACCCGCAACTTCCCCAACCGCCTGGGCATCGACACCAACGTCTTCCTCGGCTCCGCCGAGCTGGCCGCCGTCTGCGCCCTGCTGGGCAAGATCCCGACCCCGGCGGAGTACATGGAGCAGGTGACGGTGGTCAACAAGTCGGCCTCCGACATCTACCGCTACATGAACTTCGACCAGATCGAGGCCTTCCGCGACGTGGCGGACAAGGTCGCCGTCTGACCGCGTTCGGGAGCCACTTAACTCCCTGCCGGAAGGGCGTCTCCCGCAACGGGGGGCGCCCTTCACGCGTTCTTGAAGGGCGTTTCGTGGGCTTGCGGGTTTTTTCGCCCGCTCCCATGTGAAGGACCGAGGGCCGCGCGTTCCGCGGCCCGCCCTCATTTTTTCCGGCGGCCGCCGGGCCGCCCGCACGCATGGAGATCTGGCAATGACGACCACCGCTTTCGGGCCGGCGTCGCGCCGCACTTTGACCGTGGCCGGCAAGGATTACGACTATTACAGCCTGAAGGCCGCGGCCGACGCCGGGCTGGGGGACGTTTCCAAGCTTCCCTACTCCATGAAGGTCCTGCTGGAAAACCTGCTGCGCCATGAAGACGGGCGCACCGTCACCGCCGACGACGTCAAGGCCTGCGCCGACTGGCTAAAGGATCGCCGCTCCGACCGTGAAATCGCCTATCGCCCGGCCCGCGTCCTGATGCAGGACTTCACCGGCGTCCCCGCCGTCGTCGACCTGGCGGCCATGCGCGACGCGGTGACGCGACTCGGTGGCGACGCCAAGAAGATCAATCCGCTGTCGCCGGTCGATCTGGTCATCGACCACTCGGTGATGATCGACTACTTCGGCTCCACCACCGCCCTGCGACAGAACATGGACCTGGAGTTCGAACGCAACGGCGAACGCTACGCCTTCCTGCGCTGGGGCCAGAAGGCCTTCCGGAACTTCCGCGTGGTGCCGCCGGGCACCGGCATCTGCCACCAGGTGAACCTTGAGCATCTGGCCCGCGCCGTCTGGACCAGC
>CAZFRK010000495.1:0-1305 GCA_964521375.1 uncultured Rhodobacterales bacterium | reverse complement strand
CATGTTGCCGAAGAACACGAACATGAACAGCGTGAAGATGAAGGGGAAATACTTCATCCCTTCCTTGCCCACGTTGTCGCGCACCATGCTCGAGATGAACTCGTAGGACATCTCGCCCAGGGACTGCCAGCGGCTGGGAACCATGGCCCGCTTGCGCGTGGCGACCCAGAAGAAGGCCGTGGACACGATGACCGCGACGAACATGAACAGGGCGGAGTTCGTGAAGGCGTAGAACGGGAGGGCTTCGCCCGCATGGGGAGCGGCCTCGAAAAGCGGCTTAACCTGAAACTGTTCGACCGGACTAGCCACCGTCTGGTTCCTCTCCACTCGCGCCGGCGGCACCCCGCGCGGCGTCCTTACACCCCTGCCCGCCAAGGCGGACGCTAACGTTCTTCCTCGTCGTCGCCGTCGCGGCGCTTCTTCCGTTCGATCGCCTGACCCAGCCCGACGCTGTCGTCCAGCCCCTTGACCACGCGATAGACGTTCATCACGCCGGCGGCGCCACCCAGGAAGATGAACACCACCATAAGCCAGGGAGCGGTCCCCAGCCAGGTGTCGAGTGCCCACCCGATACCGACGCCCACGAGCACGGTCGTCACCAGCTCGACGCCGATGCGCATGGCCACCCCGAGACCCGAGGCGCCGGCACCGGCACGACGTGGACCGTCGGCGTCCTCCCGAGGGGTGCCGCGCGCGGCTCTCAGGCGGGCGTCGAAGTCCTTGAAGTCAGGGGGAGTGCCTTGATCGTCAGCCATACCTTAACCGCCGTCGAACGCGGTATCCCCCTGCGGCATCAGCGAACCTCGCCGAAAATCGCGCGCACCATACGGTCTGCTCCTGCCCCTGTCAAGCCGGAAAACCCGTGATCCCGCCCCGCAACAAAGGGGAAAAACCGTTTCCAGGCAGGGACTTATAAGGAGGCGGGCAGCGCCTTATCCGGCGTCGCGCAGGCGTTCGGCCTCGCGCAGGTCGACGGAGACCAGCTTGGACACGCCGCGTTCGGCCATGGTGACGCCGAACAGGCGGTCCATGCGGGCCATGGTCATGCGGTGATGGGTGATGACCAGGAAGCGCGTGCGTCCGCCGGTCTGTTCGTCGGCCATGCGGGTCAGTTCCGACAGCAGCGAACAGAAGCGGTCGACGTTGGCGTCGTCCAGCGGCGCGTCCACCTCGTCGAGCACGCAGATGGGGGCCGGGTTGGTCAGGAACACGGCGAAGATCAGGGCCATGGCGGTCAGCGCCTGCTCGCCGCCCGACAGCAGCGACAGCACTTGCATGCGCTTGCCCGGCGGCGAGGCCATGATC
>CAZFRK010000494.1:0-1308 GCA_964521375.1 uncultured Rhodobacterales bacterium | reverse complement strand
CGACTGTCTCGCAGCATCATGCTCGCCCAATCCACGAATGTCTTCGATCTTCAGGACATTCGCGCCATCATCGAAGAAACCTACGATTGGCCGATCGGCCCACACTTCACGGTGGAGCAGTACCCGGACGGGTCCACCACCATCACCATCACCCAAGGAGACAAGTGACAGACATCCAGTTCGTTTCGGATATGACCGTGGAGTTGATCGACTTCATGGGTGGCGATGATCGGGTGGTGCAGGCTGCGCGGGTGTCGACGGTGGGTGCTGCGACGCGGGATGACGAGTCTGCGGGGTTGATCAATTTTCTGGTGCGGGATCGGCATGGATCACCTCTGGAGCATTCAACGTTCCAGTGGCGTGTGACTGCGCCAATCATGGTTTGGCGCGAGCACATGCGTCATCGTATGGCGTCGTACAACGAACAGTCCGGACGCTACATGGAACTAGAACCCGTCTTCTATATGCCGGCACATGATCGCCCAATGGTGCAGGTCGGCAAGGCGGGCGCATACACGTTCGAGCCGGGCGACGATTGGCAGACAGTCTCAACTCGGCAGCGGATTCGTATCGCGTCCGAGAAGGCATACCGAACCTACCGGGAGATCCTGGGCGAAGGTGTGGCACGCGAGGTTGCGCGCATGGTCCTGCCGCTCAACATCATGTCCACGTGCGTTGTGACAATGAATGCGCGTGCGCTGATGAACTTCCTCAGTCTGCGCCGCAATGTCGAGGGGCAGGCGTTTCCGTCGTTCCCGCAGCGGGAGATTGAGATGGTCGCGGAGCGGTATGAGGCGGATTTCGAGCGGCTGATGCCGTTGACGCATGCGGCGTTCGTTCGCCACGGTCGCGTTAGCCCGTAGCCGTGTGGGCGAGGGCGGTGTGGCGGCCGGGTGACATCGCCCTCGAACCCTGCACGAGCCTGTCGGATGTGGTGTGGCGGTGCGGTCAGGCGGGCGGGGTGCCGTACGTCAGGTGTGAGGCGCTACAGGCGTGGGTGAAGTTGGCGCCCGTGGACACCGAGATGGTGGTTGATCTGGACATCTACGACAACTATCCGGTGCGGATACCGGATGCGCGCCGGCGCTGGGAGTAGCAGGAACCCCCAATCCATTCGGGTTGGGGGTTCCTCTGCATCTAGGGGTTGCACGTGCCCGCATTGAGTGTTAGTGTGTACCTACACGGAAGAAAACACGAAGCCTCCCGGCAACGGGTCGGGGGCCTGACCCGAAAGGGGGCGTTCACAATGAACGCAACTGCTTCCGCCACCACGGCCACCACGACCGAGTTCGTGTGCCCCACCTGCAA
>CAZFRK010000493.1:0-1319 GCA_964521375.1 uncultured Rhodobacterales bacterium | reverse complement strand
CGCCGCAGATGCGCTGGACGAAGGCCCAGGCGTCGCGCGGGTCGCGGTTCTGCAGAATGACCTCGATGCCGCGCCACATGGTGCCGGTGGAGACCGCGTTGCGGACCACGTTGGCCTCGTCCACGTTCACTTCCAGGCGCAGATGGCCTTCGATGCGGGTGACCGGGTCGACGACGACGCGGCGGCCGGAATTATCGAGATCGTAGCCGTTCGGCGTGGTGATGGTAGCCATTGTTCTGTTCCCTCCTGCGCCCCGATTACTCGGTGTGGCCCTTCTCTTCCGGCGACTGCGTGATGCGCTTGACCGCGCTGGCGGCGGCGTGCACGGCGATGCCGGTGCCCACCACGGCGGCGGCGGCGGCGCCGACCTGATCGGCGTTCTCTTCGACGCCGAAGACGTTCAGGCCGGTCACGCGGTCATAGAACGAGCCCTTGTCCCAGAAGCCCTCTTCCGAACAGCCGATGCAGCCGTGGCCGGACTGGATGGGGAAGGACACGCCCTCGTTCCAGCGGATGGAGGAACAGGCGTTGTAGGTGGTCGGGCCCTTGCAGCCCATCTTGTAGAGGCAGTAACCCTTCTTGGCGTTGTCGTCGTCCCACGCCTCGACGAACTGCCCGGCGTCGAAGTGCGGACGGCGGTAGCACTTGTCGTGGATGCGCTGGCTGTAGAACATCTTCGGACGGCCCTGGGCGTCGAGCTGCGGCAGGCGGTCGAAGGTCAGCATGTAGGTGACGACGCCGGTCATGACCTCGGCGATGGGCGGGCAGCCCGGCACCTTCACGATCGGCTTGTCGGTGATGATCTTGTGGATGGGGGTGGCCTGGGTGGGGTTCGGCTTAGCCGCCTGGACGCAGCCGGAGGAGGCGCAGGACCCCCAGGCGATCACCGCCTTGGCGCCGGTGGCCATGTCCTTCAGCTTGTCGACGAAGGGACGCCCGCCCGGGAAGCAGTACATGCCGTCCCCGGCCAGCGGGGGATTGCCCTCGACGGCCAGGATGTACTGGCCGTGGTACTTCTCCTTGGCCTCTTCCAGGATGGCTTCGGCCTGATGTCCGGCGGCGGCCATGATGGTGTCGTCGTAATCGAGCGAGATCATCGACAGGACGACGTCGGACACCAGCGGATGGGCCGAGCGCACGAAGCTTTCCGTGCAGCAGGTGCATTCCAGGCCGTGCAGCCACAGGACGGGGATGCGCGGCTTGCTCTCCATCGCCTCGGCGATCCTGGGCGCGAAGGCCGGGCCGAGGCCCAGGCTGGCCGCCGTCAGCGAGCAGAATTTCAGGAAGCTGCGCCGCGAGATGCCCTGGCGCCGGATGAC
>CAZFRK010000492.1:0-1345 GCA_964521375.1 uncultured Rhodobacterales bacterium | reverse complement strand
CGCAGGCCGCCCATGTGGGATTCTCAAGGGTGATAACCCTTGAGCCGCCGGAGGCTAACGTTCAAACCTGAGCGGCCGCTACCCTGTCCGCCGGTCCGCCACCCCCCGGCCGCGACCTCTCCCAACCAGCCTCCCTGCGGGCGCCTCGCGGACCGGGCGTGAAAAAGGCCGCCGGGGGGACCGGCGGCCTGGAGGGGTGCTCTGTGGCGGGGCGGGGTTAGAAGCGTTGGCAGTTGTGCTTCACGCTGACGCCGCGCACGATGAAGATGGTGGTCTCGGCGAGGTTGGTGGAGAGGTCGCCGATGCGTTCCAGGCTGCGGGCGGCGAGGATGGTGTTCACGGCGCGGCGCACGCCGGTGACCTCGGTGACCATGTCGTCCATGGTCTTCTTGAGGATGCGCACGTTGAGGTCGTCGGCCTTGTAGTCCATGCGGCAGACGTCGGCGGCCTTTTCCACGTTCTCTTCGCGCAGGGCCTCGACGGACAGGCGCAGCATGTCCTTGGCGGTGGACACCAGCTCGTCCAGCATGGGGCTGTGCGGCGTCTCGGAGAGCTTGGAGAGGTAGATGGTCTTCTCGGCGATGTTCACGGCCTCGTCTCCGGCGCGTTCCAGGTCGATGACGGCGCGGCGGCAGCCGGTGATGAACCGCAGGTCGCGCGCCACGGGCTGGTCGCGCACCAGCAGGTTCAGGCTGAAATCGTCGATGTCGACTTCCATGCGGTTGATTTCGCTGTCCCTTTCGATGACCAGCTCGGCCAGCTCGCTGTTGCGTTCCAGCAGGGCGCGGGTGGCCTGTTCCACGGCGCGCTCCACGTAGGCGGCCATTTGCAGAATCATCAGCTTGAGTTCGTCTATCTGCTGATGGAAATGGGTTTCCTTCTTGTTCATACATGCTCCCTTGCGGTCCGATTGGCCGTCGGAAGACGGCACTGTGCCGCAGTTCTGCGACTAAATCAATCTTTTGCGGCGTTGCCGCACGCTGTGCTTGCAAGCGTCTCGTGCGGCTGCTGGTTCATTTCGGCTGCGTTGCAGGCCATGGGACTGCGGCTGCCGATCAACCGAAGCGTCCTGTGATGTAGTCTTCGGTTTGCTTGTTCTTGGGCCTGGTGAACAGCGTCTCCGTTGCATCGACCTCGATGAGGCTGCCCATGTAGAAGAAGGCCGTGACGTCGGAGACGCGGGCCGCCTGCTGCATGTTGTGGGTGACGATGATGATGGTCAGGTTGGACTTGAGGACGTGGATCAGCTCTTCGATCTTCTGGGTGGCGATGGGGTCCAGGGCGCTGGCTGGCTCGTCCATGAGCAGCACCTCGGGCCGCACGGCCAGGGCCCGGGCGATGCACA
>CAZFRK010000491.1:0-1357 GCA_964521375.1 uncultured Rhodobacterales bacterium | reverse complement strand
CCACAGGAAGAAGGGCGTGCCGATCAGCGCCGTGACGACGCCGACCATGACCTCCTGGTTGGTCGGCAAGGCCCGCGCCAGAACGTCGGCCAGGACCACCAGCGCGGCGCCGCCGACGGCGCTCGGCACCATCAGGCGACGCGGCTCGTAGCCGACCCAGGGCCGCAGGAGGTGCGGCACCACCAGACCGACGAAACCGATGGAGCCGGTGACGGAGACCGACGCCCCGACCACCAGCGCGGTGCCCAGGATGACGCTCAGTCGCAACCGCCGCAGGTTGACGCCCAGGCTGGCGGCGGCCTCCTCGCCCAGGCTCAGGGCGTCCAGGCCGCGCCCTCCGGCCAGCAGCAGGCCGCCGCCGACCAGCAGGAAGGGCAAGACCGTCGCCACGTGGTCCATGGAGCGATCCTTGAGCGACCCCATGAGCCACAAGAGCATTTCACTGAGCGCGAAGGGATTGGCCGCCAGATTCAGCGCCAGCGAGGTCAGGGCGACGGCCAGGCTGGACAGCGCCACCCCGGCGAGGATCAGGGTCAGGCCGCTGGTCGACCGCTTGGCGATCAAGAGCAGCAGGCCGGTGACGACGGCGGCGCCCGTCATGGCGGCGCCCGGCACGGCCCATCCCGACACGGCGGAAAGACCGAAGTGGATGGCTACGACCGCGCCCAGTCCGGCACTGGACGACACGCCGATCAATCCCGGCTCGGCCAGCGGATTGCGCAACAGCCCTTGAAGGGCGGCCCCGGCCAGACCAAGGGCGGCGCCGACCTCTAGGCCCAGCAGGACGCGCGGCAGGCGGACCTCACGGACGATCGCCACGACGACCGGATCGCCCAGGCCGACCAGTCCGCGCAGGACCTCCGTCGGGGCATAGGGTACATAGCCGTACATCAACCCGCCCAACGCCCCGCAAAGCGCGACGATCAGAAGGGTCGTGGTCACGCTCCAGCGCGTCATGGGCGCACCTCGCTTGCCAGATGCTCGGCGGCGGCGGCCAATATCCATCCGCCGCAGGCCCACAGGGCGCCCGGCACGTCGGCGCGCGGCAGGGCGGCGGCCCGCCGCCGGAAGGCGGGATGATTTCCGAAGGCGCCGTAAGCGGTGGCATAGGGCGGATCGAAGAAACTGGTCACGATCATTTCCGGGGGCGCGGCGATGAACTGTTCCAAACTGTAGGCGCCCCACCCCGTCAGCCCCTTCGCGGCGGCGTGATTGCGCAGGCCCACCGTGCCCATGACGGCGTCGACGAAGGTTCCCGCGCCTGCCGTTCCGCCGCCGGGCCGCAGATAGAGCGCCGCCCGCCCGGCGCGCGGCGCGGCTCTGGTCGCCGAGATGCGCCGCCGCCTGGAGGCGGTCG
>CAZFRK010000490.1:0-1371 GCA_964521375.1 uncultured Rhodobacterales bacterium | reverse complement strand
GGCTCGTCCATGAGCAGCACCTCGGGCCGCACGGCCAGGGCCCGGGCGATGCACAGCCGCTGCTGCTGGCCGCCGGACAGGCCCAGGGCGGACTCGTGCAGCCGGTCCTTGACCTCGTCCCACAGGGCGCCCTGGCGCAGGCTTTCCTCCACGCGGTCGGCGATCTCGGTCTTGTCTCGCCAGCCGTTGACGCGCAGGCCGTAGGCCACGTTCTCGAAGATGGTCTTGGGGAACGGGTTGGGCTTCTGGAAGACCATGCCCACCTGCCTGCGCAGGTCCACGACGTCCAGCTTGGAATCGTAGATGTCCTTGCCGTCCAGGCTGACCAGGCCCTCGACGCGGGTCCCGGCGATGAGATCGTTCATGCGGTTCAGGCAGCGCAGAAAGGTGCTCTTGCCGCAGCCCGAGGGGCCGATGAGTGCCGTGACCCGGTTTTCCTCGAAATCCAGGTTGATGTCCTTGAGGGCCTTGAAGTCGCCGTAGAAGAAGTCGAGCTTCTGTGCGGCCATTTTGTATTCAGACATTGTTCCGTCCTGCATTTGTCCCGCGTGGCCGGGCCTGTGCGGCCCGGGCGGGTGTCGTTATGCGTCGTCGTCGCCGTCCGCGGCGGGCATGGTGAAGTAGAAGACCGAGCCGGTATCGGCGTCGGAGCGGTTCTCGACCCAGATGCGGCCGCCCAGGCGCTCCACGATATGCTTGCAGATGGCCAGGCCGAGGCCGGAGGAGCCCATGCCGTTCTTGGCGCGGTGTTTTTCCACGCGGTAGAACCGCTCGAAGATCCTCTGGGATTCGTCCTTGGGCACGCCGGGGCCGAAGTCGCTGACGCCGAACACGGCCTCGCCGCCGGTGAGCCGGAAGTCCACGCCGACGCTGGAATCGTCCGGACCATACTTGATGGCGTTTTCAACCAGGTTACGAAACACCTGCACGAGGCGATCGAAATCGGCGCGCACGGGCACCCCGCCCTCGGGCAGGGAGGAGGCCAGGGCGATGCCCTTGCCCTGGGCCATGGGCTCGCAGGTGCGGAAGGCCTCGGCCAGGGCGTCGGCGGCGTTGACCCGCGCGGTGGTGAACTGCTGGCGCCCGCTTTCCAGGCGCGAGAGGTGCAGCAGGTCCTCCACCATCTTGGTCATGTTGTCCGCGTTCTTGAGGATGATTTCCAGGAACTTGCGCGCGGTGGACGCATCCGCCTTGGGATTGGTGAGGATGGTCTCGGCGTAGCCCTTGATGGTGGTCAGCGGGGTGCGCAGCTCGTGGGAGACGTTGGCCACGAAGTCGCGGCGCACGCGCTCCAGGCGCTTGAGTTCGGAGATGTCGTGGAAGACGAGGATCGCCCCGGTGCCGTCCTCGCCCAGGTGCAGCGGCACGATG
>CAZFRK010000489.1:0-1376 GCA_964521375.1 uncultured Rhodobacterales bacterium | reverse complement strand
CGAGGTCTACGCGACGCTGCTCGACGAGGGCACCTACCTGTGCTCGATCCGGACGATGTACCGCATCCTGGCGGCCAACAAGGAGGTGCGGGAACGCCGGGATATCCTCCGCCACCCCGTCTACGCCAAGCCCGAGTTGCTCGCGACCAAGCCGAACCAGGTGTGGTCGTGGGACATTACCAAGCTCAAGGGGCCGGAGAAGTGGAGCTACTTCTACCTCTACGTCATCATCGACATCTTCAGCCGCTGCGTCGTCGGCTGGATGCTGGCCGACCGTGAGAGCGCCACGCAGGCGAAAAAACTCATCGTCGAGACCTGCCGCCGCCACGGCATCACGCCGGGCGCGCTGACGCCGCATGCCGACCGTGGCGCGGCCATGACCGCCAAGGCCACCCACCGGACACCTGCTGGCCGACCTCGGCATCACCAAGACCCACTCCCGGCCCTACCAGTCGAACGACAATCCGTACTCGGAAAGCCACTTCAAGACCATGAAGTACCGGCCGGAGTTTCCCGACCGCTTCGGCTCGATCCAGGACGCGCGCGCCTTCTGCCGGCACTTCTTCACCTGGTACAACAACGAGCACCACCACAGCGGTATCGGGCTGCTCACGCCGCAGCAGGTTCATGCCGGCCGCGCCGACGAGATCCGGCGGAAGCGTCAAGCAGTCCTCGACCAGGCCCACGCCAAGCACCAGGACCGCTTCGTCCGCCGCCGGCCCACGCCGCCGGAACTGCCCGCCGCAGCCTGGATTAACCCGCCCAAGAACTCCCAGCAGGAGGCTGCCTAAACTGCTGAAAAGACTGTCTCATTATCGTTGACACGTTCCGGCAAGGACGCCAAGGGCCTCGGCAAAACGGCGGGCCTGGCGCGGGTTTACCTTCGCCAGCGGAAATCCAGAACGGCCCAGGGCCTGTTCAAGCCGCTGATGATAGTGGCCCGTCGCCTCGAAGACGATCCGCTCGACGGCTGATGCCGAAAGCCATTTCGCCAAGGCGGTGATGCCTTGGCGGGTATTGGGGAAGGACCGGCTTGCTCCATCTGCCAAGCGGTGAACGTCGAGCCGGTCTTTCGAAACGTCGATGCCGATGGTAGCGCTTTCCATCTTTTCCCGCTCCCATGCTTGTCATCCGGGCCCGCTGCCCGGGTATCCGTTCGGGTCTGAGGAAAAGACGGGGGCGATCAATCTCTAGCTCGGTCCCCAAGGCGACCAGCAATTTCCCGATCCGTCCCCCGCCGGTCTGGGGGTGTGGCCACACCCCCAGACCGGTCCATTCTCAACGACTGGACCGGAAAGATCATAAGACAAGCATTCTTCGTTCCCTCTCGGTCACGACGCATGCTCTACACTTCTGTTTCATAAGCAAATACGTCG
>CAZFRK010000488.1:0-1386 GCA_964521375.1 uncultured Rhodobacterales bacterium | reverse complement strand
CCCTGCGGCGCGCCCTGACCACACTCGGCAATCGTCACCCGCCGCGAGCGGTCGATAATCCCGGTGGGAAGCGTGAAGACGGCATCCTTCACCCGCCCGCCGCCAAACACCTTCTCCAGAAGCGCAGCCAGCTTCGGCCCGACACCGGAAAGGCTCGTCAGATCAGCAAACAGGGGAAAGAGGGACTCAGGGCGCATGGGGCCAGTGTCGCGCGCGGAAGCGGCTGAGGGAAGGGTGGTCGGTTGACCTCCGGCAAGAAATCAGTCGAGGTAACTAACTGCCAACGTAGGAGCAAAATATGTCGATTTCGCCTAAAGGTCTGAACATCCAAGCTCTTTATCGGCGTTATCGTGATGGAGAGCTGCCTGTAAACCGACAGTATCAACGCAAGCTCGTTTGGATTACGGAAGAAAAACAAAAATTAATTGATAGCATTATGAAGGGGTATCCGTTGCCACTATTTTTGTTGGCGGCGCGAAAAGATAGCGATTCATCAGATGGAATAGTCTACGAAGTTATTGATGGGATGCAGAGGCTTCACTCTATATTTTCATTCATTGAGCACGGCTTCACAATAGATGGAAAGTGCTTTGATATAAGCCAGCTGGCAAGGGCTAAAGCCGCAGCTGATGCGAAAGAGTTTGAAGAATATAGCGCTGATGTAAAAAGACTTACGCCCGACGAGTGCTCTGATTTCATGGAGTATATGCTCGCTGTAACCGAGTTCCCTGGAGATGACGACGCCCGAATTACAGACATTTTTGGCCGAATTAATTCGGGCGGAAGGCAGCTTAGCGACCAAGAAAGGCGTCAGGCAGGGGTTCTTTCCAACTTCGCTGAAGTTGTTCGCGTGTTATCGGCCGAGATCCGCGGGGATGTGTCGAGAGAGCGCTTGAAGTTAAATGAGATGCCTGAAATCAGCGTTGAGTCCTCTCGAAAGCCGCAAGGATTCGGATTGAAGGCCGAAGAAATATTTTGGTGCCACCAAGGCATTCTGCGCACGAATGAGCTGCGTGAAAGCGGCGACGAGCAGCTTATGGCCGACATATGCGCCTCCGTCCTGCATGGTAAGCCAGTTCGAGCATCTGGCGCATATCTGGATTCAGCTTACGCGCCCAACAGCGACATCGCGAAAGATTTAGCGGCAAAGTTAGCTACATATGGCAAGGACCAATTAATACAGGATGTTAAAACAACGTTCTCGACCATCAAATCGGTTATAATCGATAACTCCACTGATAAAAATTATTTTCGTTCTATTGTTTACAAAGATCCCACGTCCAATTCTCAAAAATCTCCGTTTTATGCAGTATTTATGGCATTTTATAATCTATGGGGCTGTCCCATATGTTCAGCTTCGTGAGTGTGGTTTGAGCCATTTTCGCA
>CAZFRK010000487.1:0-1418 GCA_964521375.1 uncultured Rhodobacterales bacterium | reverse complement strand
AAGCGGCGCTTCACGTCGAGCACGCAGCCGGAGCGGTCCTTGTTGCCGAGCGTGCTGCAGGACGCCAGTTCCGCCTCGTAAGCCGCCGCCTCGTCGGGCTGCAGCGGCGTCATCGCCTCGCCTGGGAAAAGCTTGCGCGCCTGATCGAGCGTCGCTTCGTACTGCATCCTGCTGCGCGCAAGACAGTCGTCCCTGAGTTCGGCTACGACGCGCTCGCACTCGTGGTCGGTGCGTGAGCGCTCGATGTCGGCGCGCCGCAGCGCGTCCGCATAGCCCCGGCGATCGGCGGCCAGCACACTGGTGGAGAGGCCGGCGAGCAGCGAGCACAGCAGGAGCGGCAGAGCGTGGCGGAAGCAGGACACGAACATCGTCCGTCAGAGAGTCGGATGACGGATTCTATTCATCCCGCGCGCGCCTGCCGTGGTGGAATCCTCTCTGCCGATGTCTGATTTGTGTCCATGCGTTAAGTCGCGGCACAGATCCCGGATCCGTGTCCCCGCTAGGGCGTGTGGACATTCACGCAGCCCAAATGACAGCGGCACACAGACAAATGAACGACGCAAAGCGGGATGCCAGCTTGTCGTAGCGGGTTGCGATGCGCCGAAACTGTTTGACGCGGCAAAACCAGCGTTCGACCAGATTGCGGCTGCGGTAAAGGTGCTTGTCGAGGGGCCTTGGATGCTTGCGTGTGGGGTGAGAGGGAATGACAGTCGTCACGCCGCGTTCGTGCAAGGGGTCGATCAGATGGGCGGCATCGTAAGCGGTGTCGGCCATGACGGTCTGCACCGGGAGCCCCTCGAGCAGATCTGCAGCCCGTTTGACGTCGCCGGCTTGTCCCGGTGTCAGTTCAAAGCGGGCCAGATGCCCAAGCCCCTCGACCAGCGCGTGGATCTTGGTGCTCAGCCCCCCGCGTGAGCGCCCGAGCGCCTGCGCCCCCTTTTTTTGGGTGCGCCTGCGGCATGTTGATGGGCGCGAACGATGGTCGTGTCCAGGAAGACCTCCTCGAAATCTGCATCCTGGGCCAGTGTCGCGAACACCTGAGCCCACACGCCCGCGTCAGACCATCGTGCAAAACGTCGGAATACCGTGTTCCACAGACCGAACTCCTCGGGCAGATCCCGCCATGGACTCCCCGTCCGGGCAATCCACAGGACGGCTTCGACGAAACGACGGTTATCTTCAGCACTGCGGCCCCGGTCTCCCACCTTACCCGGGAGCATCCCTTCGATCCGTGCCCATTGATCATCCCGCAACCACATCCGTGCCATGCCTGTCGTGACCCAAAAGACAGGATGTAAACAGAAATCAGCCTTTGTGAACAGCCCCTTGAGCAAGCGCAGGGGTTAAATGTCCACAGACTCTAGCTGCGCAGCAGCACCTCGCCGAACAGCCGGACCTGATCGCCCACGCGCAGATTG
>CAZFRK010000486.1:0-1420 GCA_964521375.1 uncultured Rhodobacterales bacterium | reverse complement strand
ATAAAAAACAACTTAAACCACTTTTCGCACAATCCGGTGAATTTTTCAGGCTAAACGTTTTGGTTTGAGTTCCGCCTTTAGGCGGTCCCCCATCCATCTTAAAACCGGCTAAAGCCGGGACTCCAGCAGGGATCTGTCCCTTCTAACGTCCCTGTCCTTTAATCCGGCTTAAACCAGCTCGTGCAGACGCTCGGCCTTTGGATTCAGTTTGACCAGATCCAATACCTTGACCGGTTGTCCGCTGGCGATGGATACGTTGGCGGCCGCACCGATCAGGAGGGATGCTGCCCCTTGTTCATGCCCGGCATTGGAGCCAAAACGGTCTTCGGGAGGATTGGGATCAAAGATTTGCTCGGCCAGCATGGGGTCCGAACCACCGTGGCCCCCTTCCGGGGCGGGATCGGGTTCCACCTCATAAGGCTTTTGGAAGAGCGGGCAGACCAAAATCGTGCAGGGCTTTTCATCGAGAACTTTCACTTCCATCTCCTTCTCACCCTGCAAGTGGTAATGGTTCCGCTCCTCGAATTCGATCCGTCCCTTGTCGCCCGAAATACTGACCCGCAGGCCTTCACGGGGACTGAAGCTGACCAGCGAATAGGAAAGAAGAGGGCCGTGCCGGTAGCGTACGGTGACGCTCATGTTGTCGTAAATATCGATGTCGTCCCGGAAAACATTGCGGTCACGGATGTAGCCTGATTCTTCCTCGGCTTCCTGGTACAGGCGCCGGTGGAGGTCCATGTCGGAAAGAGACATGTGGAAAGGGTCCTGCGGGTTATCTTTGTTTTCCGCATAACGATCGTAGCGTGTCAGGGCTTCCTCGCCCCGGGCGACGGCATTTTTTTTGCCATAAAAATCAAGCTGGCCAAAGGCAAAAACCGTTTCGGGAATCCCGTCCACCCACCAGTTGACGAGGTCGAAGTGGTGCGTGCTCTTGTGCACCAGAAGCCCGCCCGACATGGCCATGGTCGCATGCCAACGGCGGAAATAGTCCGCCCCGTGGCTTGTGTTGAGCAGCCACTCCATATGAACGGCCTTCACATTTCCGATCACGCCGGAGGCCACGAGTTCCTTGACTTTGAGGTAGGCATTGCGGAAGCGGCAGTTAAACGTTACCCGGCAGCGACCCCCGGTTTCCGCCACCGTATCCAGAATGCTGTTGCATTTCCCGGCATTGATGGTGAGCGGCTTCTCACAAATAATATCCACACCATGGCGGAGCCCCAGATTCACGTAGTGGTCGTGCGTGGCATCCGTGGTACAGACGATGAGCGCGTCGGGCTTGGTTTCCTCCAGCATCACCTCAAACTTATCCGCCAGATAGGTCGCGACGGCCTTGCCGCCCATCTTGACCATCTCATCATTATGGTAATCCATCCGTTTCTGGCTCAGGTCGCACAAAGCTACCATTTCCCATTGGTCC
>CAZFRK010000485.1:0-1425 GCA_964521375.1 uncultured Rhodobacterales bacterium | reverse complement strand
TCTGTTCCAGAAGGGCCTGGATGTAGGCCGGTACCGACTGGTCGCCGTCGCCCGATCCGGCGTAACCTGACGACAGCCGGGTCACGGCGGACAACCAGTCTTCCAGGTCGTTGAAGAAGGTGTTCTGGGCCTGTCCCGTCTGTAGGTCCATGAAGCCCAGGATCAGGGAGCCGGAGAGGCCGAAGAGCGACGAGGAAAAGGCGGTCCCCATGCCGTCCAGGGGACCTTCCAGACCGGCCTTGAGTTGCCCGAACATCTCCGAGAGGTCCTGCCGTCCGGCGACATCCAGGGTTCCGATGACGTCGGAAATGGCGCCGACGGTCTGAAGCAGTCCCCAGAACGTGCCGAGCAGCCCGAGGAAGATGGACAGGCCGATGAAGTAGCGCGACAGGTCCCGCTCTTCGTCCAGCCGCGAGGCAATGCCGTCGAGGAGTGAGCGCATGGCCGGAGCGGACAGGGTGAAGCGGCCACGGCCCTGGTGATCACGCAACATGGTGGCCATGGGGGCGAGCAGGCGTGGGGCGACATCCGGGGCGCTGGACACGGCGGCCTGATCGCGACTGAACCGCTCGATCCAGTTCACTTCCCGATTCAGGCGGGCGACATTGCGCAGGTTCAGCGCCAAGCCCACCACCAGAACGCCCAAAATCAGCCCGTTCAAGACCGGGTTGGCCATGAAGGCCGGGACCACGGCGGGCGACAGAACGCCCGCGACGGCCAGGACGGCGACCAGGAAGATGGTCATGCGGACGAGGAAGCGGCGCGGTCGGGTCATCGTCGGTCAGTCTCCGTCGCTGCGCTAGGGCGCTCGCGGCGCCGAGTCCGACGACGCCGGGCCATCCGACGCCGGGACCAAGGAATGGGGCCGTCGAGCCGTCAGGGACTCAGAAGCGTCACGTCCACGCGATCCGGCGCGCCGCTGTCCGGTTGGCCCAGGGCGCGAACCTCGATTCGCGTCGAGCGGATGCCCTGGTCCATCAGGAACGACCGCACCGCCAGGGCACGGGACAGCGAGGTCCGTCGAGCCCGCGACGCGCTGTCGCTGTCGCCCGCCGCGTAAGCCATCACGCGAACCTGCAGGCCGTCGTTGGCGGCTAGGCGCTTGGCCAGACCTTCAAGGTCGGGCTGCGCGGCGGCGGGAAGGGTGGTTTCGCCCGACGCGAAGCCGACGGTCAGGGTATCGCCGACGGCGCGCGTGACCGGCGCGGCGGGCACTTCGGGCGCCGGAGCGGGCGAAGCCGAGGGCGGTTCGGCCTGCTGTCGCGGCGCTTCCGGAACCGGCGGGGGCTCGGGCGCGGCGGGCTCGGGGGTAGGCGCCGGGGCCGCCTGCGCCTGGGGGGCCGGTCGCGGCTCAGGCTGAGGCTCCGGAGCCGCCACCGCAGGCGTGGGGGGCGAATAGGTCGGCGCGGGCGCGGGCGTCGAATA
>CAZFRK010000484.1:0-1434 GCA_964521375.1 uncultured Rhodobacterales bacterium | reverse complement strand
CGACACCGGCGGCGATGATCACCCCGGCGGCGTCGACGCGGGTGCCCTTGTCGGTCTCCACCAGCCAGCGGCCGTCGTCGCCGCGGGTCAGGGTGGTGACCTGCTGGCCCAGGTGGAAGGTCGGGTGGAAGGGAGCGGCCTGCTGTTCCAGCCTGCCGATCAGGTCGCCGGCCAGGATCGACGGATGGGCAGGCACGTCGTAGATGGGCTTTTCCGGGTAAAGCGCCGTGCACTGGCCGCCGACGGCGTCCAGCACGTCCACCACATGGCATTTGACGCGCACCATGCCAAGCTGGAACACGGTGAACAGTCCGACGGGACCGGCGCCGATGACGACGGCATCGGTGCGGTGGATCGTTTCGGCGGTCATGACGCTTCGTCCATTGGTTTTTGTATCCGAGGGGCGCAACATTGGCCCGGCGGGGCCGCCGAATCAAGGCACGATGCGGCCCGGTGGACGCCCTGTTGCCCAGGCGGCGCCTCCGGGATAGAACCGATGCCATGACCGACACCGCCGCGCCGCCGATCGCCGAAGCCGTTCTGCCCGACCTGGGCGCCACCGCGCGTCTGGCCGAACGGCTGGCCCTGGTCCTGGCGCCGGGCGACGTGGTGGCCCTGGTCGGCGACCTGGGGGCGGGCAAGACCGAACTGGCGCGCGCCCTGATCCGGGCGTTGACCGGCGACCCGGACGCCGAGGTGCCGAGCCCCACCTTCACGCTGGTGCAGACCTACGACCTTCTGGAGGCGACGGTCTGGCATTTCGACCTCTATCGTCTGGAGCGGCCCGAGGACGCCCTGGAACTGGGGATCGAGGACGCCTTCGAGGAGGGGATCTGCCTGGTCGAATGGCCAGACCGCCTGGGGTCCTGGCTGCCGCGTCGCGCCATCATCCTGCGCCTGACCGCCGACGCCGACGGGACGCGCCGCTGCGCGCTGTTGCCCGGCGCCACGGCCCCGCCCGACCGCCTGACGGACGTCGTCGCCCACGCCTGAGACCCGATGAGACCCGAGTCGCCGCCCGTCGCTTCCGCTTCCGACCTTCTTCTTCCACCCCGAGACGCCGAGGAACCCGCATGTCCGCTCGCGAGGCCGCAATGGAAGCCTTCCGCGCCGCCGCCGGATGGGGCGAGGCCGATTGTTCGCTGCTGGCCGGAGACGCCTCCTTCCGCAAATACTACCGGCTGGTCCTGCCGGGCCAGACGGCGGTGGTCATGGACGCCCCGCCGCCCCAGGAGGATGTCCGTCCGTTCCTGAGGATCGCCCGCCATCTGGTGGATCTGGGCCTGTCGGCGCCGCGCGTCATCGCCGAGGACGTGCCCGACGGCTTCCTGATGCTGGAAGACCTGGGCGACGACACCTACACCCGCCTGCTGGCCGCCGGAGAGGACGAATTCGACCTCTACGCCCTGGCGCTGGACGTGTTCTTCACCTTCA
>CAZFRK010000483.1:0-1437 GCA_964521375.1 uncultured Rhodobacterales bacterium | reverse complement strand
GTCCGTTCGTAGGGGCGAAGCATGCTTCGCCCTTCCTCCGTGCGATTGGGAATACGACGGACAACCCCTCCGCAGTGATGCAAACGCCGATCCTGATGCCTTTCGGGATCAGATCAGGGCAGGGCAGGAGGCGTATTGGGCTGTAGGCAAGGGCGAGGCATGCCTCGCCCCTTGTATGTTGGTTTTGTCCTGCTATGGTGTTGGAGAGTTGTCCAATGCCTGGCGTTCGGGCAGGTGGATGGGTGGCCACCCATCCACCTGCGGCGGCGTCGAGATCGGTCGCCCCTCGGGCCTCGAGCCCGTATGTAGCGTGGTCCGACGTCGTCACCATATGCTTAGCCCGAACAGTCGCAAGGGCATTCTAACCGATCAGCCCGAATGTGCAAGGAAGGGAAACCCTATGGCAACGTTTGCAGGCATTGACATCGCCAAACACACTTTCGATCTCGCCCTTGAACCGCAACAGAAAATCCACCAGTTTGACAACGACGCCCAGGGCATCCGCCAGTGTGCCCGGTTGCTCCAGAAGCTCGACCCGCAGTTGATCGTCATGGAGCCCACCGGAGGCTACGAAACCAACCTCCAGATCCACCTCCAGCAAGCCGCCTTGCCCGTCGCCGTGGTCAATGCCCGCCGGATTCGCGAGTTCGCCCGGGCCGACGGAAAGCTCGCCAAGACCGACACAATCGATGCCCAGGTCATGGCGCGCTTCGCCGAGAAGATGCGCCCGCCCGCACAGCAGCCTCTCGACGCCCACAGCTGCAAACTCAAGGCCTGCGTGGCCCGACGCCATCAGCTCGTCCACATGCGAGCCGCCGAGGTCAATCGCACCGAACATGCCACCGATCCCTTCATCAAGCAGAGCATCCGAGCCGTACTCAAGATGCTCGACAAACAGATCGACAAACTTGAACAGCAGATCCAAAAGCTCATCCAAACCGTCGAGACGCTCCGACACAAAGCCGAGAAACTGCGCTCGGTCCCGGCCGTCGGAGCGACCACCGCCGCCTTGTTGGTCACCGAACTGCCCGAACTGGGCCAACTGAACCGCAAGAAGATCGCCGCGCTCGTCGGCGTCGCTCCCATCAATCGCGACAGCGGAAACTACCGTGGAAAACGCATGACCGGTGCAGGACGAAAGGACCTCCGCGCCCGATTGTTCATGCCGACCCTCTGCGCGATTCGAAGCAACCCTGTGATCCGAGACTTCTACCAACGACTCTGTAACAACGGAAAGACCAAAATGACCGCCCTCATCGCCGCCATGAGAAAGCTCCTGACCATCCTCAATACCATGCTCAAGAAAAATGAATCCTGGAACCCAAAAATCGCTTGATTCCCAACACAGTCGCTACCGGGGGACGGGATTTGGCGTACGGCGGGGCGGGGGCAGGGCCAGCGAGCGGGGACGCTCGTCCTGCGGAGATGCGTCTAGGT
>CAZFRK010000482.1:0-1444 GCA_964521375.1 uncultured Rhodobacterales bacterium | reverse complement strand
GTTCGCCGAAGTGGCCGTCGGCCACCAGCTCGGCGATGCGCGCCTTGACCCGGGCGGTGAAGCCGTGCTCGCGCAGAAGGGTGGTGTAGGGCGATTGCAGAAGCTGGCGCTGGCGCACCTCCACCCCGAAGTCGGCCAGACGGATGTATTCGCCCTGGCTCATGGGGATGCCGCCGAAGATCTGGTGCAGGTATTCGGAGAAGGCGGCCTGCAGCATCAGCTGCTCCAGCTCGCCCAGCTTGCCCTGGTCTTCCAGGCGCCGGGCCCAGGCCAGCATCTGTTCCAGGGCGGTGATGTAGGTCACGTACCAGGCGAAGCCGTGGACGGCGTGCTGATTTTGCTCCAACAGGGCGGCGTCGACCTTGCCCTCGGGCGCGACCAGAGCCGAGAGCTTCTTCTTGAGCGTCACCTTGACGTCGCGGGCCAGTTCGGTGGCGCGTTCGCAGGTGTGCATCAGGTCGGAAATGATCAGGGGCTTGTCCTTGGCGGGCATGGCGAGGTCTCCGGTCTGGGAAGGGGACGCCCCCGGCGCGCCGCGAAGCGCGGGGCCGGGGGCGGCTGCGTCGGACGTCGGCGGGCGGCTCAGCCCTCGAGGCAATCCTCGACGGTGCGGCGGCCCGGCTTCACGGCCTGGACCATGACGGCCATGTTGCCCGGCTTGTGTTCGTTACGCAGCATCTTCATGTGGGCGGCCGGGATGTCCTGCCAGGAGAACACCTCGGACATGCAGGGATCGATGCGCCGTTCGATGACCAAGCGGTTGGCTTGGTTGCATTCCTTGGCGTGGGCGAAGTGGCTGCCCTGGATGCGCTTCTGGCGCATCCACACGAAGCGGGCGTCGAAGGTCAGGTTGAAGCCGGTGGTCCCGGCGCAGAAGACGACCATGCCGCCGCGCTTCACCACGTTGCAGGAGACCGGGAAGGTCTGCTCGCCCGGATGCTCGAAGACGATGTCGACGTCGTTGCCCTTGCCGGTGATGTCCCAGATCGCCTTGCCGAACTTGCGGGTCTCGGCCATGTACTCCTTGAAGCCTTCGCCGTTGACCTGCGGCAGCTGGCCCCAGCAGTCGAAGTCCTTGCGGTTCAGGACCGCCTTGGCGCCCAGGCTCATGACGAAGTCGCGCTTGGTCTCGTCGGAGATGACGCCGATGGCGTTGGCGCCGACCGTGGCGCAGAGCTGGATGGCCATCGACCCCAGGCCGCCCGAGGCGCCCCACACCAGGACGTTGTGGCCCGGACGGATGATGTGCGGACGGTGGCCGAACAGCATGCGGTAGGCGGTGGCCAGCACCAGGGTGTAGCAGGCGCTTTCTTCCCAGGTCAGGTGCTTGGGACGCGGCATGACCTGCTGCGCCTGGACGCGGGTGAACTGGGCGAAGGAGCCGTCCGGGGTCACGCGCTGGAAGGTCGGCGACGAAGTCGTCGTCCACTGCAACCAGGATGAC
>CAZFRK010000481.1:0-1451 GCA_964521375.1 uncultured Rhodobacterales bacterium | reverse complement strand
TAGTCGAACTCGCAGGCCTGGCCGATGACGATGGGGCCGGAGCCGATGAGCATGATCTTCTTGATGTCTGTGCGTTTGGGCATGAGGGCGTGTCGCGGTTCGGGTTGTCGGTTGCGTTCGGGGTCGGGACGCCGGAAGGGCAGCGGGCGGTGCGGGCGCCGGATGGGAGAGACTCCGGTGGCGCCGGGAGCCGGGGGCGTCCCCGGAAAAAACACCCGGGTTTTATAGTTCACGCGGGGCCGGGAGTAAAGGGAAAAGAACCCCGGCCCGGCGGGCCTCCCGGGCTCGCCCGAGGACGCGAAGGGGGCGCTCGCGCGCCCCCGTCTCAATCAAATCTAGGAAACCTTGCTGCCGCCGGGAACGGGGCCGCCGGCCGTCAGCAGTTCCATGCCGCCGTCCTTTCGCACCGCCAGGATCATGCCCTGGCTGATGAAGCCCCGCAGCTTGCGCGGGGCCAGGTTGGCGACGACCACCACCTGGCGGCCCACCAGCTGCTCGGCCGTGAAGAACTCGCGCAGCCCGGCCACCACCTGGCGCGGCTCGGCCTCGCCCAGGTCCACCTTGACCACGAACAGCCGGTCGGCGTCCGGGTGCGGCTCGGCGCTGAGCACCGTGCCCACGCGCAGGTCGATCTTCTGGAAGTCCTCGAACTCGGCGATCACGGGGCCGCCGTGGCCGCGCGGGGCCTCGGGCTTGGGCTCCTTGGCCTTGGGCTCCTTGGCCTTCTTCTGCTGCTTGGGCGCGGGAGCGGGCTCCTCGGCCTTGGGCAGTTCCACGCGCGGGAAGAGGTTCGAGGCGGCGGCCAGCTCCGTGCCCGGCTCCAGGCCGCCGAAGCCCTCGCACTCGGCGGCCAGGTCCACCCGCGCCAGGTCGAAGGCCCCGCCCAGCTGGGAGGTCATGGCCTCGGCCGTGGCGGGCATCACCGGCCACACGAACAGCGCCACCTTGCGCATGTATTCCAGCAGCGTGTACATCACGTCGGCCAGCTGCTGGGTCTCGCCCTGCTTGAACAGGGCCCAGGGCGCGGCGCTGTCCACGTACTTGTTCAGGGCGCGCACCAGCTCCCACAGCGACTCCAGGGCCATGCCGAATTCCAGCCGCCCGAAGAGGTTGGTGAAGTTGGCGAAGCTGTTGGCCGCCAGGTCGCCCAGGTCGCCGTCCGCCGGGACCGTGCGCTCCGAGGGCTCGGGCACCTGCCCGCCGAAATACTTGTGCGTCATGGACAGCACGCGCGAATACAGGTTGCCCAGGTCGTTGGCCAGGTCGGCGTTCAGCCGCCCCACCAGCGCCTCCTCGGAGAACGAGGCGTCCCGCCCGAAGCGCATCTCACGGAGCAGGAAGTAGCGGAAGGCGTCCAGCCCGTAGCGGTCCTTCATGGCCAGCGGCTCGATGACGTTGCCCAGGGACTTGGACATCTTGGTGTCCTTGACCAGCCAGTAGCCGTGCACGTT
>CAZFRK010000480.1:0-1473 GCA_964521375.1 uncultured Rhodobacterales bacterium | reverse complement strand
GCATCGAGTGCGACCCGGTCGCCGTGGAGCTGACCTACGGCCTGGAGCGCCTCGCCATGTACATCCAGGGCGTCGAGAACGTCTACGACCTGGACTTCAACGGCCAGGGCGTGACCTACGGCGACGTCTTCAAGCAGGCCGAGGTCGAATACTCCCATCACAATTTCGAACACGCCGATACCGACGTGCTGTTCCAGCACTTCAAGGACGCCGAGGCCGAATGCCAGAGCCTTCTGGCCGCCAACCTGCCCCTGCCCGCCTATGACCAGTGCATCAAGGCGTCGCACCGCTTCAACCTGCTGGACGCGCGCGGCGTCATCTCGGTCACCGAGCGCGCCGCCTACATCGGGCGGGTGCGGGCCTTGGCGAAGGGCTGTTGCGAGGGTTGGCTGAGGGCGCGCGGCCATTTGCCCGCCGATCAGCAGGCGGAGGGCTGAGACCATGCAGATGTTGCTTGAACTCTTTTCCGAAGAGATACCGGCCCGCATGCAGGGCGGCGCCGCCGACACCCTGAAGAAGCTGGTGACCGACGGCCTGGGCAAGGCCGGGTTCGATGGCCTGGAGGCGCGCGCCTTCGTGACGCCGCGCCGTCTGGCGCTGGTGGTCGACGGCTTGCCCGCCGCCCAGCCCGACGTGTCCGAAGAACGCAAGGGGCCGAAGATCGACGCCCCGGAGAAAGCCCTTCAGGGCTTCCTGACCGCCAACGGCGTGACGTTGGAGCAGTGCGAAAAGCGCGAGATGCCCAAGGGCACCTTCCTCTTCGTGGTGATCGAGAAGAAGGGCCGCGAGACCGCCGAAGTCCTGAAAGAGGTGGTCGAGGAGGCCCTGGCCGCCTTCCCCTGGCCCAAGTCCATGCGCTGGGCCGACAATCCGACCCGCTGGGTGCGCCCGCTGCACTCCATGGTCTGCCTGTTCGACGGCGCCGTGGTGCCGGTGTCCTTCGCCGGCGTGACGGCGGGGGCGGAGACGCGCGGCCACCGCTTCCTGGCCCCCGACACCTTCGCCGTGACGGGCTTCGACGACTACGCCGCCCGCCTGCGGGAGCATTTCGTCGTCCTGGACGCCAAGGAACGCTCCGACTTCATCGCCCTTCAGGCCGCCGAACTGGCCGAGGGCGAAGGCTTGGTCCTGAAGCAGGACGACGGTCTCTTGCGGGAGGTCGCGGGTCTGGTGGAATGGCCGGTCTGCCTGATGGGGCGCGTCGACGACGAATTCATGGGCGTGCCGGACGAGGTGCTCTCCACCTCCATGCGCGAGCACCAGAAGTATTTCAGCGTGCTGGACAAGGACGGCAAGCTCGCCAACCGCTTCGTCGTCGTCTCCAACATGAAGAGCGACGACAAGGGCGCCCAGATCGTCGCCGGGAACGAACGCGTGCTGCGCGCCCGCCTGTCGGACGCCAAGTTCTTCTGGGACCTGGACCGCAAGGCGCGCCTGGACAGCCGCGTCGAGAAGCTGAAGGAGCGCGTCTTC
>CAZFRK010000479.1:0-1489 GCA_964521375.1 uncultured Rhodobacterales bacterium | reverse complement strand
GCCGCGAAGATCCACATAGCGACCATGAACCAGGTGAGCAGCGCCAGCATCAGCGTCAGGCCGACCACCATCAGCGGCTGGGCGTGGCGGGCGAAGGTGCGCAAGGCGTCGCCGAGCGTCGCCGGTTGTCCGGCGGCGTGGGCGCGGCTGACCTGATAGAGGCCGACGGCGGCGATTGGCGCGATCAGCATGAACCCGGCGGTCAGGGGCAGGATCAGCGACCCCATTTCGAGACGGGCGAGGCCGAAGAACAACAGCCACGCCGCGACGGCGAAGACGGCCCCGTAGGTCAGGCTGACGCGCGGACGGGACCAGAGGTCCGCCCAGCCCCTGGCCAGCCAGCGGGCCGACTGATCCACCGTGACCCGCCGGATGGTGGGCATGGGGCGGTCCCCGAACCAATAAGGCGCGGAGTCACGATGCAAGGGATGGGTATACTTTTCGGGTGCTTGAGCGTGGGCCACCATGAAACGTCCTCCCTGTGATTCTCCTTTTGGGAGATAGTCTAGGATGGAACTCTCTTCCGTGAAAGACCTTTCGCGCGTATCTGGTATATTGGGTGAAAAGCTGATTTCATCAAGTTATTTGACCATTTTCGGAATTTGGTCTTTTGGTGGGCGCCGCCGCGCGATACCCTTCCGCGAAAGACCGCAGGGAGGAAACATCATCATGACCGACGCGACGGTTCCCGAGACTCACGCGCGCCGCCGCCGCAAGTGGCTGCTGGCTGCCCTGTTCGCCGCGGCGGCGGTGGTCGCCTACGCGGGCGTCATCATTCGTATCGGCTGGGGCGACTGAGTGGGGCGCGCATGGATACGGCGAGCACGCTGCCGCACGTCAACGCGGTCCTGAACAGCCTGACCATCGTTCTTCTGTCGGTGGGCTTCATCCTGATTCGCCTTGGGCGGCGCGATTCCCATCGCGTCGTCATGACGTCGGCGGTGGCCGTGTCGGCGGTCTTTCTGGTCTCCTACCTCGTCTATCACTTCACGGCGCCGGTCTTCGTCTTTCGCGGCGAGGGCTGGGTGCGACCGCTCTATTTCGCCATGCTCATCAGCCATGTGATCCTGGCGACGGTGGTGACGCCGATGGTGGCGGTCACGGTTCTGCGCGCGTGGCGGGGCCGCTTCGCGCGCCATCGCGCCCTGGCCCGCTGGACCTGGCCGGTGTGGATGTATGTCGCCGTGACGGGGGTGCTGATCTACGCCCTGCTCTATCACGTCTATCCGCCGGTCTCGTGATGGACGCGCCGCCGATGCTGGACCGCCGCCTGGACGCCGAGGTCCGCCATTGGGCCTTGCTGGCCGTCGCCGCCCTGGCCTTGGCGGGCCTGCTGGCCCTGGGACTCGCCCTGTCGCGGGCACCGGGGGTGCAGGACCTGCTGCCGGGGGACTTCTTCCGCAAGACGTTGATCACCCACGTCGTCTTCTCAGTGGTGGTCTGGTACCTGGGGGTGCTCGGCATGATGTCCACCTGGGCGGTCGCCGGG
>CAZFRK010000478.1:0-1492 GCA_964521375.1 uncultured Rhodobacterales bacterium | reverse complement strand
AAAGTTTCGCTGCGGGCGCAGAAGCGGATTGACGAACTGAAGATGCAGCCGCACCTTGAAGGGGGCTGGTTTGTTGAGGAATTTAAAAATGAATATCAGGGCAAATGATTTCAATATTAGTTACATCTGGGAAGACCCTGGCGGAGTCACTACGCCTGAGCTGGCGGAGACCTGGGTAAAAGAGAGTTTTCAGGACATTGAAGAAGCTTGTCCGAAAACAATTACTGGGCTATACTGATTAAGCGAAGTATTTCGGCAAAATTTTTCTTTCGGGGCACTTATGAAAAAGACAACCAGCCGGCCCAAAGTTTATCTGGAAACTTCTATTCCCAGTTATCTGGCTTCGAGGCCAAGTAATGACCTGAGGGTCTGTGCAAATCAGAATATCTCTTTCGAATGGTGGACTAACCGTCGGCATCTATTCGAGTTATATATTTCTGAACTTGTGATTGCTGAATCTTCTCTCGGCGATCCCGAAGCAGCCAAAAGACGGCTGGATTTTCTGGCTAATCTCCCGTTGTTGAAGAACAATGAAAACACCGGGAAACTTGCGACTTATCTTCTAGATAAAAGTTCTCTTCCGGCAAAGGCTAAACTTGACGCACTTCACATCGCCATTGCAACCGTACATGGAATTGAATATCTTTTAACTTGGAACTGTACTCACATTGCCAACGCAATTATGCGGCCCAGAATAGAAAAAGCCTGTCGCGAATTTGGCTTTGAGCCGCCAATTATCTGCACGCCACAGGAACTTATGGAGGGCTGATATGTGGAAAGACCCGATTATCGAAGAAACCCGCAAACGGCGCGAGGAGCTCGCGCAAAAACTTGGCGACGAGCTTGAAGCTATCTGCAAAGCACTACAGGAAAAAGAATCCGAAACGATGAGAGAGTTTGTTACTCTGCAACCACGAAAAGCCTGCCTGCCCAAAAAAGCTGCCTGACTTTCCAGGATAAAAAGAAGGCTGGAATCCTTTCAAAGGTCGAAACCAGATTACAAAAAACCAGCAGAGCCTTTGCCGCTGAATTTCTTGCCCCTGCCGAGGCCATTGCCAAAATGGTTTCGGGGTCGGTCAATCGTCAGAAAATCCAGTCTTTGAGAGAGCATTTCAAAGTATCTGACCTGGTCATCCGCCACCAGATAATTAACCACAATCTTGCGACGATAGTCGAGCCAGAATACCTGCAATATTGACCCAGAATACCGGGACATGACCCGAATTCGCAGAATTCAGGATCCTGTCCCGCGGAATTCTGGTTTTAAACAAACAAAAACTCATCTTGTCGCCCGCAAAACCACTACCAGATACGAGCACACAATGTGCTTGCCGCTTGTTTGTCAGCTGCTGTATACTTTTGTTAAAGTAAATTATTGCGCTTCCCGCAAGCTTCCTGGTGACGGAAGAACAGGTAAAATAGTCGTGAATATCGTTGAAATTTCAGAAGTTAAATATTTCGGGCTGACAAATGACCTGCTGTTTAAGATTGT
>CAZFRK010000477.1:0-1493 GCA_964521375.1 uncultured Rhodobacterales bacterium | reverse complement strand
CCCTCTCCACGGTGCTGCCGAGCCAGCGCGTGACCCGCACGCGCGGGCGCGACGCCGCCTATTTCTACAGCGCCTTCCTACGCCAGTTGGTGGCCTGCGCCGAGGCCGGAACGCCGCCGCGCCTGGGGGCGGTGGGCGAGTTGGGGCCGGGGACCGCGCTCGGCATGGGGCTGGCGGCGCTGCTCGCCGGGGCCGACCGCTACGTGGCCCTGGACGTGGCGCCCTATGCGTCGCTGGCCGAGAACGAGGCCGTGCTCGACACCCTGGTGACCCTGTTCCGCGCCCGCGCGCCCATCCCCGGCGACGACGCCTATCCCAACCTCAAGCCGCGCCTGCCCGACTACGCCTTCCCCCACGCCCTGCTGCCCGACGAGACACTGGAGGCCGCCCTGGCCCCGAAGCGCGTGGAGGCCCTGCGGCGATCCCTGCGCGACGGCGGCGGCGCCATCACCTACGTGGCGCCGTGGGACTCGCCGGGCGTCGTCGAGGCCGCCAGCCTGGACTGGATCTTCTCCCAGGCGGTGCTGGAACACGTCGCCGACGTGCCGGGCACCTACCGCGCCATGGCCGCCTGGCTGAAACCGGGCGGCGTCACCAGCCATCAGGTGGATTTGCGCAGCCACGGCACCGCGGCGGCCTGGAACGGCCATTGGGGCTGCCCGGACTGGCTGTGGGCGGTCGCCGAGGGCAAGCGCCACTACCTCATCAACCGCCAACCGGCGTCGGCGCACATGGCCGCCCTGGAGACGGCGGGCATGGAGACGGTGGCGGCGCGGCGCCTGCACGGCGAAAGCGGCGGCATCGGGCGCGGCGCCCTGGCCACCCGCTTCCGCGCGATGAGCGACGACGACCTGACGACCTCAGGCCTGTTCCTGATCGGCCGTCGCGGGGGCGGGGCCGGGGACTGATCCCGCCGTTCCGCTGTATTCGGGCACCAGCCGCCGCAGGATGGTCATGGCCGCCGTCAGGTCGCCCGCCGCGCAAGCGTCGGCCAAGGCGTCCAGCGCCTCATCGAGCGCCGCCTTGTCGACCAGACGCGGGCTGGCCACCAGCAGGCTTTCGTGGTCCGTCTTCACCGGCGGCTCGGCGCCGTGGAAGATTTCCTCGAACAGCTTCTCGCCGGGGCGCAGGCCGGTATAGGTGATGGCGATGTCCTTGTCCGGCTCCATCCCCGCGAGGCGGATCATCTGGCGGGCGAGGTCGACGATCTTCACCGGCTCGGCCATGTCGAGGACGAAGATGCGGCCCTTGAAGCCGTCGTCGCGCGCCCCGACGCCCGACGCCTCCAGGACCAGTTCCACCGCCTCGCGGATGGTCATGAAATAGCGCGTCATGTCGGGATGGGTGACGGTCAGCGGCCCGCCCTGCTCCAACTGGCGCTGGAAGCGCGGCACCACCGACCCGGTGGAGCCGAGCACGTTGCCGAAGCGCACGGTGACGAAGCGGGTGTGCCCCTGGTCGCGGCCCACCACGTCGGCGGCCTGACAATAAAG
>CAZFRK010000476.1:0-1496 GCA_964521375.1 uncultured Rhodobacterales bacterium | reverse complement strand
GATTCTTCGGGTCCCAGCGGTGGGTGGCGGTGCGGAAGGAGAAGATGCGCTCCTTGGCGCGGCTCTTTTCCTCGTCGCGGCGGGCGCCGCCGAAGGCGGCGTCGAATCCGTACTTGTCCAGCGCCTGCTTCAGGGCCTGGGTCTTCATGACGTCGGTATGGACCGTCGAGCCGTGACTGAACGGGCCAACACCCTGGGAGACGCCCTCCTGGTTGACGTGGACCATCAGGTCGACGCCCAACTCGGCGCAGCGGCGATCCCGGAACGTGATCATTTCCCGGAACTTCCAGGTCGTGTCCACATGCAGGAAGGGGAACGGCGGCTTGGAGGGATAGAAGGCCTTCATGGCCAGATGCATGAGGACGGAGCTGTCCTTGCCCACGGAATAGAGCATCACCGGGTCGCGGAACTGGGCCGCGACCTCCCGGAAGATGTGGATGCTCTCGGCCTCCAGGCGTTGGAGGTGGGTCAGGACCGTCGGCGAGGACATTTTTCGGTTTTCCAGTGTGTATTACATATTAATAACGGTAACGAGTTGGTAATATGGTCTTGGGACCGGCGCAAGCAAAAAAAGGACCCGGCGTGGCGACGCCGGGCCTGGTCTTGGGTCACGGGCGCCCTCCGGCGGGGGTGTTCCCCCGCATCGGGACGGCGGCGCGACGGCCTTTCGGTCTCGGCGTGGTCGCGCCCCGGAATGACGCGGGCGACGGCCCTAGAGCAAGATTCGCTCCCATATGGTCGCGAAATCCGCTCCATCCACAATTTAACAGCAACTAGGTCGTCGCGGACGAGTCCGTCCGCTCGGGATTTGCCCTAGAGCATTCTTCGTTCCCTTTCGGTCACTACGCATGCTCTACACTTCTGTTTCATAAGCAAATACGTCGTCGCAGGCGAGTCCGCCTGCTCGGGATTTGCCCTAGAGGCGCCACAGGGTCAGGCCGTCCGGCACGGCCTCGCGATCCAGCACGCCCTTGACGTCGGCGACCAGCCCCCGCCCGTCGCGCAGGCGCGCCGTCACGGTGTCCCAGCCGCCGCTCAGGAAGGTCCGATGCGACACCGCCAGGACCACCGCGTCGGCGGGCGCGAGGTCGCTTTCCGCCATCAGCGCCACGCCGTATTCATGGGCGGCGTCGGCGGTGTCGGCGACCGGGTCGTGGATCTGCACGGTGACGCCGAAGTCCTCCAGTTCGCGCACGATGTCGATGACGCGCGTGTTGCGGATGTCGGGGACGTTTTCCTTGAAGGTGAAGCCGAGCACCGTCACCACCGGGCGCCCGTCCTGGCCCGTCCGCAACAGATGGCGCAGCACCTGGCGGGCGACGAAGGCGCCCATGCCGTCGTTGATGCGCCGTCCGGCGAGGATGACTTCCGGATGGTATCCGGCGCGCTGGGCGCGATGCGTCAGGTAGTAGGGATCGACGCCGATGCAGTGGCCGCCCACCAGCCCCGGCGTGAAGGGCAGGAAGATCCACTTGGTCCCGGCGGCGGCCAGGACG
>CAZFRK010000475.1:0-1512 GCA_964521375.1 uncultured Rhodobacterales bacterium | reverse complement strand
GCCTACCTGGAAGGCAACGAGCCGGACGAAGAGACCCTGAAGGCCTGCATCCGCAAGGGCACCATCGCCCAGATGTTCGTGCCGGTGCTGTGCGGCTCCGCCTTCAAGAACAAGGGCGTTCAGCCCATGCTCGACGCGGTGGTCGACTTCATGCCGTCGCCGCTGGACGTGCCCGACATTCGCGGCATCGTTCCGGGCACCGAAGAGGAAGTCCGTCGCAAGACCGGCGACAGTGAGCCCTTCTCGGCCCTGGCCTTCAAGATCATGAACGACCCGTTCGTCGGCTCCCTGACCTTCGCCCGCATCTACTCGGGTACCATCGAGGCCGGGTCCTACGTTCAGAACACGGTGAAGGAGAAGAAGGAGCGCATCGGTCGCATGCTGCTCATGCACTCCAACAACCGTGAAGAAATCAAGTGGGCCGCCGCTGGCGACATCGTCGCCATCGTGGGTCTGAAGGACACCACCACGGGCGACACCCTGTGCGACAGCTCGAAGCCGGTCATTCTGGAGCGCATGGAGTTCCCGGATCCGGTGATCGAGGTGGCCGTCGAGCCGAAGACCAAGGCCGACATGGAAAAGATGGGCATGGCCCTGGCGCGTCTCGCCGCCGAGGACCCGTCCTTCCGCGTCTCCACCGACCACGACAGCGGCCAGACCGTGATCGCCGGCATGGGCGAACTCCACCTGGAGATCATCGTCGACCGCCTGAAGCGCGAGTTCAAGGTCGACGCCAACGTCGGCGCGCCGCAGGTGGCCTATCGTGAGACGATCTCCAAGGAGATCACCCACGACTACACCCACAAGAAGCAGACCGGTGGGTCTGGCCAGTTCGCCAAGGTGGTGCTGAAGTTCATCCCCGGTGAGCCGGGTTCGGGCTTCTCCTTCTCCAACGCCGTCGTCGGCGGCTCCGTGCCGAAGGAATACGTGCCGGGCGTCGAAAAGGGCCTCAAGTCGGCCATCGACAGCGGCTGCATCGCCGGCTTCCCGGTTACCGACTTCTCGGTGGCGTTGGTCGACGGTCAGTACCACGACGTCGATTCCTCGGTCATGGCCTTCGAAATCGCCGCCCGCGCGGCCTTCCGTGAGGCCATGCCGAAGGCGTCGCCGAAGCTGCTCGAGCCGATGATGAAGGTCGAGGTGGTCACCCCGGAAGAGTACATGGGTGACATCATCGGCGACCTGAACAGCCGCCGCGGCAACGTGTCGGGCATGGACCAGCGCGGCAACGCCCGCGTCGTCTCCGCCCAGGTGCCGCTGGCCAACATGTTCGGCTACGTCAACACGCTGCGCTCCATGTCTCAGGGCCGTGCGCAGTACACCATGCACTTCGACTCCTATGCTGAAGTGCCCAACAACGTTTCGGAAGAGCTGCGCGCCAAGCTTGCCGGCTGAGCGTGCGCTGACTGACCCCAGGTTTTTCGGAGTATTCAGGAATGGCCAAGGAAAAGTTTGAGCGTTCCAAGCCGCACTGCAACGTGGGCACCATCGGTCACGTCGACCATGGCAAGA
>CAZFRK010000474.1:0-1530 GCA_964521375.1 uncultured Rhodobacterales bacterium | reverse complement strand
ATATAAAAATAAATGAGCAAATGATAAAAAATCCAAAGAATTATTTTTAATTAATGACGCGTCAATATAATTTCTTATATATATTTTGTGATCCGGAGCATCTATTTCTTCTATAAGGCCGTTTCTAACTAAATTTTTCACCCCCTCTGGGTTTGGCGGTAATTTTTGCACGAGAGCGGAAACGTAATTTTTCGCGCTTTCATCCGGGTCCCGTCCCTTTCGCCACCCACTGTAGTCGGGAAGCCAAAAGGTTAGGGTAGCGGACTCCATCCTAGGCTGGGGATTGTCGAAAAAATGATTGCGGGGGATGCAGAACCGCTGCCCGGCGATCACCGTCTCCACAATCCGGGTGCTGAAGCTGAGCCGGCCGGAAAAGAGAGGGTGATCTCCCAGCGTTCTGTCGAACCAGATCGTAAACCCCAGAGCGGCCAGCACGACCAGGCCGAAGGCACCGGCCACGACCTTCCCGATGACTTTCGCCACTCCTATGCAAGAGGGCCGCCTCATATGAAACGGCCTCTCTGGCGTCGCCCCGGCTCGGTGCGTAGGTTGGCCGTGATCCTTGATTTTTCGCCAGTCCACGCTCCAAGGTCTCCCCTTCATTCCCCCAGCCTGACCGTCCAGCGGGGAACCGCCTGCGCTTCTATCCCATCAGGAGAGAGGCCTCCTAGATCACGTGGGAGGATCCATCACGAGAATCGTGGACTTTTCCACCCGAGGCAAGCATAAGACTATCGTTAAAGTAGTTCATTGGGCGCATAAGAATGGACCTGCGGCAAGGATCTGAACGTGGCGACCAGAAGGCTTCCACGCCGGAGGAAGCCGGTCCCGCACCCTCCCTCCCCGACCCGGGCCTCTCCTCCCTCGTCCTCATCGCCGGGGTGCATGACATCGCCGCCAAGGCGGAGCACCTGGCGCATCAGTACGGCAAGCCCGGCGAGTCCTTCGGCGAGATCGACCTGTTGCGCGCGGCCAAGGGCCTTGGGTTGAAGGCGCGGGCCGTCGACCGCGCGTGGGGCCGCCTGGACAGGACGCCCCTTCCGGCCCTGGCGCGGATCCGGGACGGAGGCTGGGTGGTTCTCGCCCAGGCCGCGCCGGAGCAGGACAAGGTCCTGATTCACGATCCCGCCGTCGGAAAGCCCGCCGTCCTGACCCGCGCCCAGTGGGAAGACCGTTGGGACGGGCGCCTCATCCTGATCGCCTCGCGCGCCGGGTTGATCGGCGCCGGGCGGCGCTTCGACCTGTCGTGGTTCATCCCCGCCGTGGTCAAATACCGCGCGCTCTTCGGCGAGGTGCTGATCGCCTCATTCTTCCTGCAACTCTTCGCGCTGATGTCGCCGCTGTTCTTTCAGGTGATCATCGACAAGGTGCTGACCCATCGCGGCCTGACCAGCCTGGACGTCCTGGTCTTCGCCCTGGTGGTCGTGTCGGTCTTCGAAGCCTTGCTGGGCGCCTTGCGCACCTATGTCTTCTCGCACACCACCACGCGGGTGGACGTGGAACTGGGCGCCTCGCTGTTCCGCCACCTGC
>CAZFRK010000473.1:0-1540 GCA_964521375.1 uncultured Rhodobacterales bacterium | reverse complement strand
AGTTTTCTTGTAAATGCGGCTTGTCCCGGTGTATGCCTTTCAGTACACTCGCGGACATCAAGCGCGGGGGGGGATTGTCCCGCCAAGTCCTTGCCATTCATATCCGATCCCGGCCAGGGCTCGGGATAGACCGAAGGTAGTTTCGATGGCGCTGTCGAAATTTCGTTTCCTCGTCCTTGGCGCGACACTCGCTCTGGCAGGTTGTTCCTTTGCTTCCGAAGCTCTGTTTCCCTCCCTCGACGGAGAAAGCACTGAGTCGGTGGCCATCGGAGCGTCGGAGGCGGAGCAGTCGGGGGACCCGACGTTCAGCGGGCCGCCAACACTGAACAACACCAATTTCGAGGCCCCGGGCATCACGCCGGGCCAGCCGACGGGAACCTTCGTCGGTCAGAAGGTCCAGACCTTTCGCAATGAACTGCGGCAGTTGCAGGGCGCGATCAACCAACGCAACCAGACCCTGCAGCAGATTCGCAATCAGACCATCCAGGACAGCCAGTCCTACCACCAGACCGTGGCGGCCATTAACGCCCGCCTGCAGGTCGGCACGACCCCGGGCAACCCGGCGCTCCAGCAGCGGTGGTCGCAGGCCCAGCAGCAGTTGGACAGCATCAATCAGGACATCGCCAGCATGAATCAGCTGGCGACCCAGATCGCCTCCGACAGCGCCATGGCCGCCTACCTCCTGGACTCCGTGCGGGCCGCCTTCGGCCTGTCCGGCGCCGTGGAGGAAGACCACCGCCAGCTGCGCATCCTGGAAGACGAGACCAACCAGACCACGGTGCTGATCGAGCGCCTGCTGTCCGAATTGAGCCAGGACATCAGCCGCCAACAGTCCTACGTCGCCAACGAACGCGGCAACCTGAACACCCTGGCGCTGGGCATCAAGAACGGCCAGCTCTACGGCACGTCGCTGGGCAATCAGGCGATCATGCGCGGCGGCATGGACATGGCCAGCGCCGGGTCGCTGCCCGCCGCCAACGTCGCCGGTCACCGCCCGTTGGTGGTGATCCGCTTCGACCGTCCCAACGTCGCCTACGAACAGGCCCTCTATCAGGCCATGTCACGGGCCATGGAACGCCGCCCCAATGCCGCCTTCGATCTGGTCGCCGTCACCCCGCAGCAGGGCAGTGCCGGGGAGCGGGCGCTGGGCGTGTCCTCTGCCCGTCGCGCCGCCGAGCAGGTGCTGCGCTCGCTGACCGAAATGGGTTTGCCGAGTGATCGCGTCCGTATGTCGGCCATGGCCGGAGCCAACGCCTCCAGCCCCGAGGTTCACCTCTACGTGCGCTAATGGCCGCCGACAGCGACCAAAACGATACGAACGTCCTCCGACCGGCGACGGCGGAGGACGTTTCCTTTTTGTGGGATTGCTTGGCCGTGGCGAGCCACCAGCCCGACGCCGCCACGGCCCACGCCCAGCCGGCCGCCGCCAAGCACCTGCACGGCTGGCCGCGCCCCGGCGACTTCGGCGTCGTCGCGCCCGGCCGCGGCGCCGCCTGGGCCCGTCAGGTGCGCCGCCGCGAACAGCCGGACTTCTGGATCG
>CAZFRK010000472.1:0-1541 GCA_964521375.1 uncultured Rhodobacterales bacterium | reverse complement strand
GTCCCGGCGGGGGTGTCGAGACCGACCCCGTTGCCGAGGCGTCCGTCACGGTTGGGATAGTTGGCCATGACGATGGCGACGCGGCGCTCCGCAGGGGTCTTCCGCCGCAAGTCCGCCCAGGCGGCGGCCAGACGGGCGACGAAGCGCACGCGGTCCGACACAGGGCGATAGATCACCACGTCCACCTGCGCCGCCTCGTCACGCTCGGCCGGCGCCTTGAAGGAGACGGCGCGGGTCAAAACGCGCCCGTCCACTTCCGGCAGAGCGACGTTCATGGCGATGTCGCGCGCCGACAGACCGTTGGTTCCGGCCCGCCACGCCTCTTCCGTGCCCCCGGCGAAGACGACCTGAAGCACGGGGCAATCGCTGGCCGTGAAGACGGTATCCTTGTCTTCACCCGGCGCCGCCACGGCGAACCCCGTGGCGTTCAGGATGACGGCGGGCGGCATGTCGGCCAGCACGCGCTCCAGCAGACCGCCCGCCACCGGGTCCTTGAGGCTGGTGACGAAGATCGGCAAGGGCCGCGTTCCCCGCGCCGCCAGGGCATCGCAAAGGGCATCGACGACGCCGGTGTTCCCGGCCTGAACCAGCGCCCGATAGAACACCAGGGCGACGGTCGGCGCGTTCTCCGGGGCCGCTCCGCTCCAGCCGTATACTCCTGCGGGCGGCAGGGGCACCGGCTCCCGCCAATCGGCCTCGCGCCCCGTCAGCGTCGCGGCGAAGCGCAGAAACTGCCCGGCGTTGTCGGCCCCGCCGTGCACCAGATATTGCCACAGGCGATGGTAGGCATCGCGCCCCACCGTCGAGGCTTCGGCCAGATCGGCGTCGGGCTGGTCGTCGCCGGGCAGGAAGGCGACGGGAATGGCGGCCTTGCGGCAGGCGGCGACGACTTCCTCCACCCCATAGGGCCAGTAGCCGCGCCCGCCCAGGACGCGCACCACCACCAGCTCGGCATGGCGGACGACGCCGTCGACGTAGAGGTCCACCGACAGGTTGTGGCCCAGGTGCAGCAGGCTGGCCAGACGCAGGGACGGCGCCCCGTCGCCCAAGCGCCGGTTGGCGGCGGCCAGGCAGGCCAGTTCGCTTTCCGCCGCCGACAGGACGACGATGGCCCCGGGCGTCTGGCCCAGGTCCACGGCCTCCGACCCATCGTCGACCGCGCCCGGCGTGGCGGCGAGAAGATGCATGGCGTCGACCTAGTCCAATTCGATCTCGGACCCGCCGAGGTTCAAGGGCGGCAGGGTCCCGTGGTCAGCATAGTAGGCATCCAGCGCCAGGGCTTCCTCCAGATACAGGTAACCGGTCGCCAGATGCGGCGACAGGCCCGTCTCCAAGGGACAGAAGGCCACGGACAGCCGTTCGGTCCGCCCCAACGGCCAGCGCCAGGCCGCCGAATGACCATCGTACCGCTCGCTCCAGAAAAACCCGGCGGAGGTTCCGAACTGCCGCATGCGCGTCTTGAAGGTCTGCGATTGCCCCATGTAGCGCACGGCGGGATCGCCCGCGCGCGGCACCGGCTCCGGATCGCCCCAGGCCATCAG
>CAZFRK010000471.1:0-1549 GCA_964521375.1 uncultured Rhodobacterales bacterium | reverse complement strand
GGAAGAACTCGCCCCAGTCCCGCATGCGGAACACGCGGTCCTCGGGCAGGCGGAACACCCGCGGGCGCGGGTTGCCGTCCTGCGGGCGCGGCGTCACGCCGCCCACCTCGACGAAGCCGAAGCCGAGGTCGAGCAGGGCGTCCATGGCCTCGGCGTTCTTGTCGAACCCGGCGGCCAGACCGACGGGATTGGGAAAGGACCGTCCGAAGGCGGTGGTCGCCAGACGCGGATCATCGGCGGCGGGCCGGCCTCCGGCGAGGCCCAGCCTTAGGGCCTTGATGGCGAGGCGGTGGGCCGTCTCGGGGTCCAGGCGCCGGACCAGCGGCCCGGCGACGCGGTAGGGGTCGAAGACCATGGCGGGACAGCCTTGTGTCGGGTCAATCCTTGAGAAAGGGCACTGTCAGATGGCCGTCCGGGCCGAGCGGCATGGGATCGGCCTCCAGGACCGCCTCCAGGGGGACGGACCCGTAGAGGTGCGGGAACAGGGCGCCGCCGGTGGACGGCTCCATGCGGACCTCGCCGTGCAGGCGGTCGCGATCGAGCTTAAGCAGCAGAACGTCGTCCAGGCCCGCGAAATAGCGTTCGGCGGTGCCGTCCACCTGTTCGCCGGTGGACAGGTGGACGAAGCCGTCGGCCTTGTCGTGCTCGGCTCCGGCGTAGAAACCATTGGCCGCCGCGTCCTTCCATTCGGAGGTGCGCACCAGTCGGTAGAGGTATTTCGGCGTGGAAGCGTCGGTCATGGCCGGACCCTAGCCCAAACCGGGCCTCCTGCAAAGAGGAAGCCGGACACGGCGCGGCGGTGAAAGGGGCGACCGACCGCCTCGCGATCCTTGAACCGCCGCCGCCGAGGCCACACTCTGAAGGGCGTTCCATCCCACCCCAAGGAGGACCCCCTATGACCATCGGTCACGTGATGTTCGGAGACGGCCCCGAGAAGGTCGTCGTCATGCACGGCTGGTTTTCCGACCATACGGTCTATGACGCCATCAAGCCGTGGCTGGACACCGGCGCCTTTTCCTTCGCCTTCATGGATCTGCGCGGCTACGGCCTGTCCCGCGACATCGACGGCGCCCACACCATCGTCGAGATGGGGCAGGACGCCTTCGCCCTGGCCGACGCGCTGGGATGGGACCGTTTCCATGCCGTCGGCCACTCCATGTCGGGCAAGGCGGTACAGTGGATGGCGCGCGATAATCCCGGGCGGCTGAAGAGCGTCATCGGCATCACCCCGGTTCCGGCGGTCGCCATCCCCTTCGACGACGCCGGGATGGATCTGTTCTCCAATGCCTGGCGGTCGCTGGACAAGCGCGCCACCATCATCGACGTGACCACCGGCGGTCGCTTGGGCGACCTGTGGGCCGGGACCCTGGCCGAGAATTCCCAGGCGCAATCGACGCCCGAGGCGTTCCGCGACTATTTTCACGCTTGGCAAGCCGAGGACCATTCCGAGGGCATGGCCGGGGCGGCGACTCCGTTCCTCGCCATCACCGGCCGCCATGACGGAGCGGTGCCGCCGTCGGCCATGGAGGGCACCACCCTGACCTGGTTC
>CAZFRK010000470.1:0-1556 GCA_964521375.1 uncultured Rhodobacterales bacterium | reverse complement strand
CGCGGACCGCCGCCTCCTGACACCTCTACGGCGGCGCGGACCGCCGCCTCCTGACACCTCTACGGCGGCGCGGACCGCCGCCTCCTGACGCCTCTACGGGGGCGCGGGCCGCCGCCCCCTGACGCCTCGGCGCGGGCGCGTGGTCAGGCGGCGGCGAGGTGGCGCGACAGCCAGCCTTCCAGTTCGGCCACGTGTTCGGCTTCCTCGTCGGCGAATTCGCGGGCGAAGGCGACGATTTCCGGATCGCTCAGGCCGTCGCGGACGACGGCGTAGAAGGCCTGACCAGCCCGCTCGCTGTCGAGGGCGATTTCCAGCGCCCGCGTCACGTTGACGTAAGGGTCCGCCCCCATGATGGAGGCCGCTTCGGGGCTTTCCTCGCCGCCCCAGGCCAGGGTCGCGGGGGTCAGGGTCGGCAGGTCGCGGAAGCCGGCGCGCGATTTCGCCTCGGCCAGATGCAGGCGTGAGAAATGGGCCATGCGGCGGAACAGCGTGACGACCTCGGGATTGCCGTAGCTCTCGCAGGCATCGGCCAATTCGTCGAAGCGCAGTCCGGCCTGCTCTTCCAGCAGGACGGCATGGGCCAGGAAGGACTCCACGTCGGGAATCCGGGACAGGTCGAAGGCAGGGGTCTCGGCGGGCATGAGTCAGTGCTCCCTGACGCGGGTGAACCTTTCACCGGCGGGGGAGCGACCGGCAATCCATAAGCGCAGACTAGCCGAGGCGGACGAAAGGCACAATCCCATCAGGGGGACCATGGCCGCCGACGGCCGCGCCTCAGGTGCCCTAATGGCTGGAGGCCGCTGGCGGAGGGGGAAGGTCCACGACGCGGTCCGTGGCGTCGCCCGACACCTCGGCATGGGACATCAGGACCGCCATGGCCTCCATGGAGGTGTCGATGACCCACCGCACCTGGGCTTCCCCGACGGCGTTCCCGGCGCTCACGGTTTCCGGCAGGATGTGCTGCTGAAGGAACCCGGCCACGCCCGCCAGGGCGCGGGCCGTCGTCCGCAGGCGGTCGGCGGGCACCGTGAAGGCGCCTCGCCGCTCGACCGCCTCGGCGACCCGGCCCAGGTCCTCCATCATCGCCGCCACCGCCGGATCGCTCCGGTCGGTGGTGCGGGCGATGAACCGCAGATGGGCGGCGTAGAAGGCGTAGTCGGACATGCCCGGCGCCGGTTTCTTACAGCTTGGCCGGAAGGTCGACGTCCAGGATGGACATCATGAAGGTGTAGGACACGTCGTCCTCGTCGTCGTCACGGTGCAGGACGCCGACGAACTCCTCGCCGATATAGACCTCGACCGGCTGGCCCTCGCGCTTGGGAACCGTCACGGAGATGCGGTCGTTGGAAAAGGTCTTGCGCAGGTGGGCTTCCAGAACCTTGATCTCGTCGCGCTTCATGGGGGAGGGTCCTCTGCTGTCGTGTTACAAAAAAACCCGCTAGATCATCCGATCCAACGGGTCTCTATCGGGGTGGAGGGTCAAGCCTTCAAGCCCCCTCGCGTCAAGGGGTCAAGCTAGAGCAACCCGCCGAAGAGGTCAAGACAGGCGGTCGGAG
>CAZFRK010000469.1:0-1559 GCA_964521375.1 uncultured Rhodobacterales bacterium | reverse complement strand
ACCTCCCAGGCCCAGATGCGGGTGTTTTCGCCGCCGGGGCGGCGGGAGTTGTGCGTCTACGTCGACAGCGTGACCATGACGTTGGGGTTCAGTCGTCTGCACGTCTACGTGCCCACCGAGTACCGGGAAGGATCCTGTGCCTACCGGGAGGTCGTGGACCACGAGTTCGAGCATGTGGAGGCGTTGCGAACCGTCCTGAAGCGCAATGAACGGCGGTTCGAGGCGGTCCTTCTGCGCGCCATGGATCGCCTCAGTCCCTTCCTGGCCAAGAGTAAGACGGAGGCGCGACGCCACGTCACGGAGGCGGTCAACGACGCCATCCGCCCGGTGCTTCAGCGGTTCACGACCGAACAGAGGACCGTCAACGGGAACATGGATACCGCCGATTCCTATCGCGCCATCCAAAGGCGTTGCACCGACTGGTAGCGCGTCCTCGCCGAGGCCGCGGCGTTGTCCCATGGTGAGGACGGTCACATGGCGAAGGAGGTGCCGCAGCCGCAGGTGGAGGTGGCGTTGGGATTGCGGATCTGGAAGGCCGCCGCCATCAGATCCTCGACGAAATCCACTTCGCTGCCCGCCAGGAGGTCCAGGGACGCTTCGTCGATGACGACCTTGATCCCGTGCTGCTCCAGAATCCGGTCGTCTTCCTCGACGGCGGTATCTAGGTCGAAGCCGTATTGAAAGCCGGAACAGCCACCGCCGGAAACGGCGATGCGCAGCATCAGGGCAGGGTTTCCCTCGGATTCAACCAGGGCGCGGACGCGCGCGGCGGCGGCCTCGGTCACGGTCAGGGCGGGGGCGGCGGCGGTGGTCTCGGTCATCAAAAACACTCCCAGGGGCGGCCACCGGGGGACCGGCGGGCGTCGGGCGGGGGAACGCCCTGAATCTAGGGGCGCTTGCCCGGACAGGCAAGAGCGTGCCGACGCGGTCGGGCAAAGGCGCCTGAGGCGTTGCCTGACGGCGGGGCGGCGGGTAGTGTCTGGCCATGCAATCGAACACCCCTTCCTCTCCGGCGCCTTTCGCCACGCGCCCGGACGCGTCTCGCGGTCGCCTTCACGCCGAAGGGGGCGCGCGGGAACGCGACGCCTTCCAGCGTGACCGCGACCGCATCATCCATTCCGGCGCCTTCCGACGCCTTCAGTACAAGACCCAGGTGTTCGTCTATCACGAAGGCGAAAACTACCGCACGCGTCTGACCCATTCCCTGGAAGTGTCGCAGATCGCCCGGTCCATCTGCCGGTCCCTGGGCCTGAACGAGGACATCGCCGAGGCCCTGGCCCTGGCCCACGACCTGGGGCACACGCCCTTCGGCCATGCCGGGGAGTTCGCCCTCCAGGACTGCATGAAGGACTACCAGGGCTTCGACCACAACGCCCAGTCCCTGCGCATCGTGACCAAGCTGGAGCATCGCTACATCGCCTTCGACGGGCTGAACCTGACGTGGGAAACCCTGGAAGGGCTGGTCAAGCACAACGGACCGCTCACCGGCCCCTGGGCGCCCAAGCCCGGACCGCTGCCCCTGGCGATCACCGAATATATGGAAACCCACGACCTGGAGC
>CAZFRK010000468.1:0-1578 GCA_964521375.1 uncultured Rhodobacterales bacterium | reverse complement strand
TCCTACAAGCCGGGCATCCTGGACAACGGACTGCGCGTCATGATCCCGCCGCACATCGAGGCGGGCACCAAGATCGTCGTCAATACCGAGGACTGCTCCTACGTGGAGCGGTATAAGGGCTGAGGTCGGTACGCCGTCCCCGCCCCTTCGTTTTTACTACCAAGTCAGGATCCCTAGCCCCATGGCCGTGCGCTCAGCCAACCTCAACGTCATGTTCAAGGCCGCCGAAAAGGCGGCCAAGGGCCTCGTGCGCGACTTCGGGGAACTGGAGCAGTTGCAGGTGTCCGTGAAGGGGGTCGGGGACTTCGTCTCCGCCGCCGACCTGCGGGCCGAGAAGATCATCAAGGCCGAACTGTCCAAAGCCCGCCCGGCCTGGGGTTTCCTGATGGAAGAAAGCGGCGTGACCGAAGGGGACGGCGTCCACCGCTGGATCGTCGACCCGCTGGACGGCACGACCAACTTCCTGCACGGCATTCCGCATTTCGCCATCTCCATCGCCCTTGAGGTCGACGGCGAAATCACCGCCGGCGTGGTCTACAACCCGGTGACGGATGAGCGGTACTGGGCGGAAAAGGGCGGCGGCGCCTTTTTCAACGATCGCCGCATGCGCGTTTCCGCCCGCCGCAAGATCGACGAATGCGTCATCGCGACCGGCATTCCCCACAAGGGCCGCCCGCGCCACGCGACCTTCCTCAAGCAGCTGCCGCAGGTCATGGCCAACACCGCCGGTGTCCGCCGCATGGGCGCCGCCGCGCTTGACCTCGCCTATGTGGCGGCGGGCCGCTATGACGGGTTCTGGGAGATGGGTCTCAGCCCCTGGGACAGCGCGGCGGGCATCCTGCTGGTGCGTGAGGCGGGCGGCTATGCCAGCGCCCTGGACGGCAAGGACAAGAACCCGATCTATACGGGCAATATGCTGGTCTCCAACGAGCCGCTCCATTACGCGCTCCTGAAGATGCTTCAGGTCGGCCCGGAGGGCGACGACGGCGCGGCCCCGACCCAGGCCGACAGCGGCGCCGCCTAGGCGCGGAACGCCTCCCGACCCTCAGGACAGGCCTCGGCTTGTCGGCGCAAGTCCCGGAAACATCCGAGAAAATTGCCTTTGCGCGAACCGGAAACGCGGTTGCTGCGGCGAGACCTCATGATATAGTGTCCGCGACTCGCAAAGGGGACCAGGAGAGCTGAGGGGACATGCGCCGCGCCATGCACCGGACCGCCTTCACCACCGCCACCCGCGCCACGCTCGTGGCCGCTGGCGTGACCATGGTGGTTTGCGCCACCCCCGTTTACGCTCAAGGGATCAGTTCCGCGCCCGGCGTAACCGTCGACATGGGCGTCCTTGAGACCTTGGGGCCTCCGCAGACGGTGCCCGATCTGCTATTTCCCGGCCCCCGGGCGCCGCGATCGCGCTTTCTCGTTCCCCCGGCGTCCTCGGGCGTTCCGTCCTCCGCCACCGCGACACCCACGCGCCTGATGCCCACCCCCGGCGCCGTGCCGGAGAGCCGCCTGATGGTTCCGCCCTCGACGGCCCCTGCCTCCCAGGCCCCGGCGCCGACCTATTCGACGCCCGCGCCCGCG
>CAZFRK010000467.1:0-1578 GCA_964521375.1 uncultured Rhodobacterales bacterium | reverse complement strand
GATCATTGAGAAGACGCCAAATATCTGTGCTTGCTGATGCTCTCCGTCCGAGAGCGCCACGTAATCGACCGGAGCATCCCCGGCCTTATTGGCGTGAAACCGCACTTCCTCGAACCTGAAAACCTTCTGTTCGTCTTGCGGCTCGGGCGTGTCCCAGGACGTGGTGTAAAAGCGCTCGAACGGGGATGATGGCGGAGGGCGCGTTGCGCCCGGAGGCATCATCCCCGGGCGGCCCCGAGAGTGGGGCGGTCATCGTCGATCTTCGGTAGGCTGAGGTTGCGAGACACTGCAACCAACCGAGGACGCAAACGATGACCATGGACAGGATGGCCCTTGCCGAGCTTCTTGAGAAGGGCTCCGACAGCGACCTGCTGCGGGAGATGATCTCGTTCGTCGCGCAGCGGCTGATGGATTACGAGGTCGAGGCGGTCTGCAATGCCGAGCCCCACCAGCGCACGCCCGAGCGCACCAATTCCCGCAACGGCTACCGCGAGCGGCTGTGGCAGACGCGCGCCGGCTCCGTCGAGCTGAAGATCCCCAAGCTGCGCCAGGGCAGCTACTTCCCCGCCTTCCTGGAGCCGCGCCGCACCGCCGAGAAGGCCCTGGCGGCGGTGATCCAGGAAGCCTATGTCCACGGCGTCTCGACCCGGTCGGTGGACGACCTGGTCAAGGCCATGGGCATGACCGGGATCTCGAAAAGCCAAGTCTCGCGCCTGTGCGAGGAGATCGACGACAAAGTCGGCGCCTTCCTCGAGCGGCCCATCGAGGGCGACTGGCCCTATCTCTGGATCGACGCCACCTACGTCAAGGTGCGCGAGGCCGGGCGCATCGTCTCGGTGGCGGTGATAATCGCCGTCGGCGTCAACACCGATGGCCGCCGCGAGGTGCTGGGCATGGCCACCGGCCCGTCCGAGGCCGAGACCTTCTGGATGGCCTTCCTGCGCTCGCTGACCCGACGCGGCCTCAGGGGCGTCAAGCTGGTGGTGTCCGACGCCCACGAGGGTCTGAAGGCCGCTGCCGCCAAGACCCTGGCCGCCACCTGGCAGCGCTGCCGCGTGCATTTCATGCGCAACGCCCTGGCCCACGTGCCCAAGGGCCAACGCCAGATGGTGGCGGCGCTGATCCGCACCGCCTTCGCCGAAACCGACGCCGAGCGTGCCCGCGCCCAGTGGCGCGACGTCGCCGACCGCCTGCGCGAGCGCTATCCCCGACTGGCCGCGCTGATGGACGAGGCGGAGGCCGACGTGCTCGCCCACATGGCCTTCCCCGCCGCCCACCGGCCCCAGTTGCACAGCACCAACCCGCTGGAACGCCTCAACCGCGAGATCAAGCGCCGATCCGAGGTGGTGGGCATCTTCCCCAACGACAAGGCGGTGATCCGCCTCGCCGGAGCCATCCTGATGGAGCAATCCGACGAATGGGCCGTCCAGCGCCGCTACATGGCTCTGGAAAGTCTCGCCGCCGTCAGCGATGATCGAAAGAGGCTGCCTGCAATCGCAGTCGCCTGAACCGGCGGCCTCAGCCCGCCGAAGACGACGATGACGCCGTCGCTCTTACACCACTCCCCGGGACACGACC
>CAZFRK010000466.1:0-1586 GCA_964521375.1 uncultured Rhodobacterales bacterium | reverse complement strand
TCCGGCACGGCCTGGAAGAGGTCGGCGACGAGACCGTAGTCGGCGACCTGGAAGATGGGGGCTTCCTCGTCCTTGTTGATGGCGACGATGACCTTGGAGTCCTTCATGCCCGCCAGATGCTGGATGGCGCCGGAGATGCCGACGGCGACATAAAGGTCGGGGGCGACGATCTTGCCGGTCTGGCCGACCTGATAGTCGTTGGGCACGAACCCCGCGTCGACGGCGGCGCGCGAGGCGCCGACGGCGGCGCCCAGCTTGTCGGCGACCTCTTCGATGATCTTGAAGTTCTCGCCCGAGCCCATGCCGCGACCGCCGGAGACGATCACCTTGGCGGCGGTCAGTTCCGGGCGTTCGGACTTGGACAGTTCCTGGCCGACGAAGGTCGATGTGTCGGAGGCCGCGGTCGGGGCGGCGTCCTCGATCGTCGCCGAGCCGCCTTCGGGGGCGGCGGCGTCGAAGGCCGTGCCGCGCACGGTGATCACCTTCAGGGCGTCGGCGGTCTTCACCGTCGCCATGGCGTTGCCCGCGTAGATCGGGCGGATGAAGGTGTCGGCGCCCTCGATGCCCGAGATGTCGGACAGCATGGCGACGTCCTTCAGCGCGGCGACGCGCGGCAGGACGTTCTTGCCGGTGGTGGTGGCCGGGGCCAGGATGTGTTCGTAGCCGTCGGCCAGGGACACGATCAGGGCGGCCAGCGGCTCGGCCAGCGGGTGGGCATGGGCGTCGGCGTCGACCTTCAGGACCTTGGTGACGCCCGCCACCTTGGCGGCGGCCTCGGCGGCCCCGGCGCACTCCTTGCCGGCGACCAGGACGGTGACGTCGGCGCCCAGCTGGGTGGCGGCGGTGACCGTGTTCAGGGTCGAGGCGTGCAGGGTGGCGTTGTCGTGCTCGGCAATGACCAGGATGCTCATCGTCAGATCACCTTCGCTTCATTCTTCAGCTTGTCGACCAGTTCGGCCACGGACTCGACCCGCACGCCGGCCTGGCGGACGGGCGGTTCGGAGACGCCGAGCGTCGTCAGGCGCGGCGCGGTCTCGACGCCCAGGTCCGCCGGGGCGATGGTCTCGATGGGCTTCTTCTTGGCCTTCATGATGTTGGGCAGCGAGGCGTAGCGCGGCGTGTTCAGGCGCAGGTCGCTGGTGACGACGGCGGGCAGGGCCAGCGCGATGGTCTCCAGGCCGCCGTCGATCTCGCGCGTCACCTTGGCCTTGCCGTCGGCCAGCTCCACCTTGGAGGCGAAGGTGCCCTGCGGCCAGTCCAGAAGCGCGGCGAGCATCTGGCCGGTCTGGTTGGAATCGTCGTCGATCGCCTGCTTGCCCAGGATGACCAGCTCCGGTCCTTCCTTGTCGACGATGGCCTTCAGAAGCTTGGCCACCGCCAGCGGCTGAAGCTCGTCGTCGGTCTGCACCAGGACGCCGCGGTCGGCCCCCATGGCCAGCGCCGTGCGGATCGTCTCCTGACACTGCGCCACGCCCATGGACACGACCACGATCTCCGACGCGACACCGGCTTCCTTCAGCCGAACCGCTTCCTCGACGGCGATCTCGTCGAACGGGTTCATGGACATCTTGACGTTGGCGGTCTCG
>CAZFRK010000465.1:0-1592 GCA_964521375.1 uncultured Rhodobacterales bacterium | reverse complement strand
CCTTCAAGCAGGAGGACGGCGTCGTCTATCACGCCCGCGACATGGCCGTGGTGCGGGCGCGCTTGGGCGGCGTGCCGGTGATTCTGGCCTCCGCCACGCCGTCCCTGGAAACGGTCCTCAACGCCGAGGCGGGGCGCTATCGCCGGGTCCATCTGCCCGAACGCCACGCCGGGGCGACCCTGCCGTCGGTCGATCTGGTGGACATGCGGCGCGAGCCGCCGGTCAAGGGCGACTGGGGGCGGTCTTGGCTGGCCCCGCCCCTGGTCGAGGCCATGGAGCGCACCCTGGAGGCGGGGGAGCAGGTCATGCTGTTCCTCAATCGCCGGGGTTACGCGCCCCTGACGCTCTGCCGCGCCTGCGGCCATCGGCTGCAATGCCCCAACTGCACCGCCTGGCTGGTCGAACACCGCCTGCACGGACGGCTGATGTGCCATCACTGCGGCTATTCGGCGACGACGCCCAAGGAATGCCCCGGATGCGGCGCCGAGGACCAACTGGCCGCCTGCGGGCCGGGGGTGGAGCGGGTGGCCGAGGAAGCCGCCCGCCGCTTCGCCCAGGCGCGGGTGCGCATGGTCGCCTCGGACACCCTGACCGGCCCCCAGGCCGCCGCCGAGCTGATGCGGCAGGTGACGGCGCGCGAGATCGACATCCTGATCGGCACCCAGGTCCTGGCCAAGGGACTGCACTTTCCCCTGCTGACCTTGGTCGGCGTGGTCGACGCGGACCTGGGGCTGGCGGGCGGCGACCTGCGGGCGGCCGAACGCACCTTCCAGCTTCTGTCTCAGGTGGCGGGGCGCGCCGGGCGCGGCGACCGTCCCGGACGGGTCGTCCTGCAAACCTATCAGCCCGAGCATCCAGTCCTGCAAGCCATGGCGCGCGGCGACGCCGCCCTGTTCCTGGAAGCCGAGGCCGAGGGGCGCCGTCTCCTGGGGATGCCGCCCTATGGACGGCTGGTCGCCCTGATCGTCTCGGGGCGCGACGCCGGGGCCGTCGAGTCGGCGGCGCGCGGCCTAGCGGTGGCGGCTCCGCGCGTCGACGGCGTCGACGTTCTCGGCCCCGCTCCGGCGCCTTTGGCGGTCTTGCGGGGCCGTCATCGATGGAGATTGTTGCTCAAGGCGCCAAGAAACGTCAAAGTGCAGCCGCTCGTAAGGGCGTGGCTGGGCCGGTCGGCCTGGCCGTCGTCGGTGCGGGTGCAGGTGGATGTCGATCCCTATGGCTTCCTGTGACGGCCCCATGGCGGGGCGTGACGGACAGGTCGCGCGGCAAGGCCCCCGAAAGGCGCCGAATGGGCGTGGTTGGGCGGGTTTGCCGGGGCGTCATTCGCTTGCAACGCCTGTCCCGTTATGTTAACTACCTCACGCGCCGCAGGGGGTATGCTGCATTACGGTGTAAAATAAGACTTAAGAATCAGTTCGTTAGAGACTAGTTACCGCCATCCGCGAACGTTTTTCTGGGGCCAGCAGAACGTGTCATCCAAATCCGCAGGAACGAAGGGCATCGCCGACCGGTACGCCGCGGCTCTGTATGGCCTGGCCGACGAGCGCAAGGCGCTCGACCAGGTCGCCGAGGACCTCCGGGCCGTGCAGGCCATG
>CAZFRK010000464.1:0-1598 GCA_964521375.1 uncultured Rhodobacterales bacterium | reverse complement strand
CACAACTACATGAAGCCGGAAATCTTCCACGCCGTCGCCGACATCACCGGCGACAGCCTGGCCCTGGCGCGCCGGGGGGCGGAGACCGACGCCAAGGTGATCGTCATGGCGGGCGTCCACTTCATGGCCGAGACGGCCAAGATCCTGTCCCCCGAAAAGACCGTCCTGATGCCCGACCTGGGGGCCGGATGCTCGCTGGCCGAAAGCATCACCGCCGCCGACGTGCGGGCGCTGAAGGCCAAGCACCCCGGCTTGCCGGTGGTCGCCTATGTCAATACCTCCGCCGAGGTGAAGGCCGAGGTGGACATCTGCTGCACCTCCGGCAACGCCGTCGCCGTGGTCGAGGCCGCCGCCCGCGCCTGGGGCGTCGACAGCGTCGTCATGGTGCCCGACAAATACCTGGCGGAGAACGTGGCGACCCAGACGGCGGTCAAGATCATCGCCTATGACGGCGCCTGCGAGGTGCACGAGCTTTACACGCCCGAGGACGTGGCGAGCATCCGTGACAGCTATGATGGCGATGTGACCGTCATCGCCCATCCCGAATGCCCGAAACCGGTGGTCGATGCCGCCGATTTCGCCGGGTCCACCGCCCAGATGGCCGACTTCGTGCGCGACCACAAGCCGCGCCGGGTGCTGCTGGTGACGGAATGCTCCATGGGCGACAACCTGATGGCGGCCCATCCCGACACCGAATTCGTGCGGGCCTGCAACCTCTGCCCGCACATGAAGCGCATCACCCTGGACAATATCCGCGCCGCGTTGGAACGCCTGGACCCGGCGGTGACGGTCGATCCGGCGGTGGCCGCCAAGGCGCGCGTCGCCGTCGACCGCATGCTCGCCGTGGGACGCAACCAGCCGATCGCCTGAGGTCGCCGGGGACCCCCAAGTCCCCAAGCCCCCCAAGTCGCCACGCCCCCAACTCGCCACGCCCTAGGAGGGCCGTGTCATGGACCACGCTCCCATCATCGTCGTCGGCTCCGGGGCCGCCGGACTGGCCTGTGCCCTGGCGCTCAGCCCGGCCCCGGTGCTTCTGGTGACGAAGACCGCCGGTCTGGCGGGCGGCTCGACGCCCTGGGCGCAAGGCGGTATCGCCGCCGCCATCGGCGAGGGTGATGCCCCGGCCCTGCATGCCGCCGATACGGTGGCGGCGGGGGCCGGTCTGGTGGACGAGGCGGTCGCCACCCTGCTGACCGAGGACGGCCCCAAGGCCGTCGCCCGCCTGTTCGCGTGGGGCATGGCCTTCGACCGCGCCGCCGACGGCCGTCTGGCCCAGGCGCGCGAGGCCGCGCACGGGCTGCCCCGTGTCCTGCACGCCGACGGCGACGGCACCGGACGGGTGCTGGCCGAGACCCTGGCCGCCCGCGTCGCCGCCGACCCCGCCATCACCGTCCTGACCGGGACCATGGCCGTCGATCTGGCGGTCGAGGGCGAGCGGGCGCGGGGGCTGCTGGTGCACGGCGCCGAGGGCTGGCGGGTCCTGCCCGCCATGGCCGTCGTCCTGGCCACGGGCGGCGTCGGCATGGCCTGGCGCGAGACCACCAACCCCGCCGAGAACACCGGCGACGGCCTGGCCATGGCGGCCCGCGCCGGGGCGC
>CAZFRK010000463.1:0-1600 GCA_964521375.1 uncultured Rhodobacterales bacterium | reverse complement strand
TGAAGTACTTCTTCACCCAGGCCATCGGCGGCGCCGACGGCGGCGACGCCCATTCCGCGGAAGCGGTCCGCCATCGCATCAAGGCGCTGATCGACGCCGAACCGCCGACCAAAATCCTCAGCGACGACGCCATCGTCGATATCCTACGCAAGGACGGCATCGACATCGCCCGCCGCACCGTCGCCAAATACCGCGAAGGCATGCGCATTCCCTCCTCGGTCCAACGACGCCGGGAAAAGAAGATGCTGGCCGGCGGTTCCTAAGCGGATTGGTGCGCCTTACGGCTGAGTTTGATAGACTTTCTCAGTCCATGACGGGCGGTGGGACAAGGCGGTTGACTTGGTCTGTCACCGGGCCTAAGGTCCGCACCTTCCGAAGGGTAAGGGTCCCTTTTTCCCAGGCTGGCCGCCGGTCGCGCGGGGACGGAAGCGGACCAACGGACCCAAAGGATGAACGGTCCCATGGCCTCAGGCCGAGAAGGACCGGACGACGAAAGCGGGAGGCAAGGCAATCCGGTGACTTCCGCCGTGACGGAACCGGCGTCGCCACACGGGGTGCCGCAGCCTTGAGCGTCTTCTTGAGCCGAGAGGGCTTGAATCCATGGACATCACCAATCTCGTCAGCCCGGAAAGCGTCATCGCGAACCTGAAGGCGACCTCCAAGAAGCAGGCCCTTCAGGAACTGGCGAAGCACGCCGCCGGGGTGACGGACATGCATGACCGGGCCGTCTTCGATGTTCTTCTGGAACGGGAGCGTCTGGGGACCACGGGCGTCGGCAACGGCATCGCCATTCCGCACGGCAAGCTGGCCCAGCTCACGCGGCTGTACGGCATTTTCGCCCGCCTGGAACGTCCCATCGACTTCGACGCCATCGACGAACAGCCCGTCGACCTGATTTTCCTGCTGCTGGCGCCGGAAAGCGCCGGGGCCGACCACCTAAAGGCCCTGGCCCGCGTGTCCCGCCTGCTGCGCGACAAATCCATGTGCGAGAAGCTGCGCGCCACCAACACCGCCGACGGTCTCTACGCCCTGCTGGCGGGGTCGGAGGCCCAGGCCGCCTGAGGCCCCCGCCCCACCGACGACAGGACGAGGCCAGCAGGACCGACGCCGCGGCACCGGTCTCACGAACAGGGCGCCTTGGGCCGCCCTGCGCCCGTCACCCGGCGCGGCATGCCTCTCCGTTCGATGCTCGCGCGGGAACTGTGACCTAGTTACAGACGCCTTGCGCGGGTGCCCGCATACTCCGCCCATCGAACAAACCGCGCCGCCTTTGGGCGCATCGACCAATCCGCGCCCCTGTCGGGCGCGAGGGATCACCGGAGAGCGAATCCATGACCAAGAATGTTGGCGGCATCGACCGCATCCTGCGCATCGTCGTCGGCCTGGCGCTGATCGCCCTGGCCGTCCTCGATGTCGCTCCCGTCGGCGTCTGGGGCTACATCGGCATCGTGCCGCTGGTCACCGGCCTGATCGGCTGGTGCCCGGCCTACCTGCCGTTCGGCATCAAGACCTGCAAGACCAACTGACGCCCCGACGCGCCAGCGACGAAACGAAACCGCCGGAGGAGCCATCCTCCGGCGGTTTTCGCATGGTCGCCCCG
>CAZFRK010000462.1:0-1626 GCA_964521375.1 uncultured Rhodobacterales bacterium | reverse complement strand
TGGGATTCATATTTCCTAAGCCAATGGCGCGTAAATTATGCCAGGAATTATGATCACCTATAAAAAACAGATAAGTTAAATCAAAAGCACTAGCGTATCCTTTGATTGCTTGTAACCCGCCCATGATTAGCGGATGACTTAACCCACGGGCAAACCAAGACGGCCATCCCGCCACTAATCCGGCATGCACTGTAGTTTTAGAACTTTCAATGATGTCCGGATGAGACAGAACTGTAGTATTAAATCTACTTTCACTAACTCCTCTAGTGAGCCAGCTGAGCAAGAGGAGGCTAATAAAAATTGACAATAGAGTTAACCCAACCCATTTTGTACCTTTACGAATTTTTAGCTTTTGAGATTTATGCTGGTAATTCACTACCCAGCTTCCAAGATATAGAAGCGGCAAGAGCATAAACGGCACGTTGTAAAACAGAGCTCCTAAAATAAATGCTAATACAGCCAGAGGCAAGAATTTTGGTTGTTTCAGTCCCGCTAACCAACTTGCCAAACCGCCGGCAGTAAAAAATAAGCCAAGCATTGGTTCGTAGGCATTGCGAGCTTGGGATATGTGCCAAAAGTCTAGAGTTAGTAAGGCGGCGGCTAAAATCGCAATTTGTTTCCGCCAGCCAAGTTCGCGAGTTAGCCAATAAACCACCGGAATTGTAGCGATGGCGGCCAGGGCGGTTGGTAACCTGACTGCTAAAGTATTAATACCGAATATTTTGATACTTAAGCTCGTTAAATAAATCAAGCCAGGTAACTTATAGTCTCCAAAAGAGCGGAAACTTATCGGCCAAGAAACTCCGTGCTCATCACGTCCAGTTTTAAGAATTGAATACGCATTGTAGCCAATGGCGGCCTCGTCGCGATGGATCACTGCAGGCAAAGAATCTAGTTGCCAAAGCCTCAACCCTGCTCCTATCAAAACTAGAATAAGTAGAATTACAGCCGGTTTGGTAAAGAACTTAAAGTTGAACAATTAGAATTAGTATAGCTTAGGAATTTTGAGATTGTCACACTTAAAAAATTGTCAAAGATATTTGAATCAAAGAGGACAAAAGGGTGCCACGATTATTGAACTTATAACAACAAGAATTAGTACGATCACATATCCTGCTAAACAGGTCATCAATCCAAAAATTATAACCTGAAGAGCTTGTTTGAAAATTTTATTTATTGCCGAAAGAATTAACGAAAAAAAGATAGTAAGTGCCAGGCCAAATGGCAAGCTTAAAAAGCTAAATCCTAATAAATAAACCCAGCCTCTTATTGACTCACAACTGACTGGATAAAGCAGAGTCCAGGCATTTTCTTGGTAGTCCATAGGCTCAAATGAAATTTCATTCAGAAACGGTGTTACTACAAGCAAAAAAATAAAAGCAAAAATGCCTGGACAATATAAGAGTAAATCCCTGCTCGCAACCCAATCCGCCAGCTCTTGCTCTTCTGAGATATTGATCGATTTGAATTATCTGAATTAATAGCCTAATTCATGTGAGTTTTATCATATGCTTTTACATTATTTCATGTAAAGCTGGCGGAGGGAGTGGGATTCGGACCCACGGTATCTTGCGATACGGCGGTTTAGTAAACCGCTGCACTAGACCACTATGCGATCCCTCCAAA
>CAZFRK010000461.1:0-1639 GCA_964521375.1 uncultured Rhodobacterales bacterium | reverse complement strand
CAAGCTCGACCTGCTCGGCAATCTGGTGGGCAAGGTCGACGTGCTGGTGATCGGCGGCGGCATGGCCAACACCTTCCTCTACGCCAAGGGCATCGAGGTCGGCAGCTCGCTGTGCGAGAAAGACATGGCCGACACCGCCCGCGACATCCTGAAGAAGGCCGAGGCGGCGGGCTGCGAATTCATCCTGCCGACCGACGCCGTGGTGGCGGGCGAGTTCAAGGAAAACGCCGAGAACAAAGTCGTTTCCGTGGACGCCGTTCCGGTCGACAAGATGATCCTCGACGTTGGGCCGGCTTCCGCCGAAGCCCTGAAGGCGAAGCTGGCGGCCTGCAAGACCCTGGTCTGGAACGGCCCGCTCGGCGCCTTCGAGATCGAGCCCTTCGACGCGGCGACCAACGCCGTCGCCCAGGCGGCGGCGGACCTGACCCAGACGGGCAAGCTGCTGACCGTGGCCGGTGGCGGCGACACCGTCGGCGCCCTGGCCAACGCCGGTGTGGTCGAACGGTTCTCCTACATCTCCACGGCGGGCGGCGCCTTCCTGGAATGGCTGGAGGGCAAGGACCTGCCGGGCGTCGCGGCGCTGAAGGACTGACCCACCCGTCGCCGGGGATTTTCCCCGCCCGGGATCGCGGCTATGATGCGGGGGTGGCCTGGAATGGGCCGCCCCCGACGTTTTCCGGCGGCCACCGAAGGAGCCGACATCATGTTCATGCGTCTTTCCGCTGCTTTCGCCCTGGCGACGGCCCTGCTTCTGGGGGCCTGCGCGCAGGACCTGGAAGGTGTCTCCGCGACGGGCTTCTACGTGCCCAAGCTGGACGCGCAGCGCAATGCGTCCGATCCTCTGTTCGGCTGGCCCGACGGCCTGGAAGTGATGGACTGACCATCCTTCCGGCCCGCTGGACGCGACGCCCGCCTTCGGGAATACTAGTCGTTTCCCGACCGTTCCAAAAATGTCCGGACGGTGGTCGGGGCAGGATGTGAGCGGGGCTGTATGAGCGGTCAGGCGGACCCTTTGACGGACGACGACGACGATGACTTTCGTCTGTGGCAAGACAAGGTCGCGGGGGCGAACATCAGCCCCCAGACCCTGCTCGCCACGGACTATCTGAACCATTTCAACGAAATCGTCATGCTGGTCGACATGGTCGCGGACATGCCCGACCTGATCGAGGACTGCAAGGAATGGCAGCCCAAGTCCTACCAGAAGCATTTCCAAGACAGCACCTTTTCGGAAAAGGCGCTGGCCATCGAAGCCTATGACCACGTGCCGCCGCGGTTCCGCCAGCCCTTCGAGGAAACGGTGGAGCAGTTGAACAATCTGGTCGCCGAGGCCGTCAGCCGCATCGAGGACGCTATCGGCCTGGACGATCCGGGGTTGATCGCGGCCCGCGCCCATGCCGCCTCGCGCGGGTTGCAGCGCCTGATGGACGTGGCGAACGCCATCATTCACGGGTCCGACAAGGTCATGGACCAGTCGCAGATCGACGACCTTCTGGCCATCTGACCGCCAGCGGGTCCGGCGTTTGGTCCGGCTTCGGCCCGCCGTGCCGCGGAGGTCATGCGAAAACCGCCGGAGGATGGCTCCTCCGGCGGTTTCGTTTGGTCGCTGGCGCTTTGGGGCGTCAGTTGGTCTTGCAGG
>CAZFRK010000460.1:0-1664 GCA_964521375.1 uncultured Rhodobacterales bacterium | reverse complement strand
TGCTGGAAGGCGTCTGGGACTATCATTTCGACCCCCAGACCAACGTCATCGACGTGCACATCAGCCGCCTGCGCCAAAAAATCGACAAGGGCTTCGGCCAACCGCTGCTGCACACGGTGCGCGGGGCGGGCTACTGCATCCGGGCGGACGCCTGAGGCATGCTCCGGGGCCGCTTCCTGCGCACCAGCTCGTTCCGCCTGATCCTGGCCTACGTCGGCCTGTTCGGCATTTCGGTCCTGCTGCTGCTGGGCTTCATCTACTGGCAGACGGCGCAGTCCATCAGCCGTCAGGTGGACGACACGGTGACGGCGGAAATCGACGCCCTGACCCAGCACTACCGCCTGGAGGGACTGCCGGGGCTGGTCGAGTTGATCGACGAACGCACCGGCCCGCGCAACCTGAACGGCGGCCTCTATCTTCTGGCCGACCCGCTGTACCGCCCCATCGCGGGCAACGTCGCCGCTTGGCCGGCGGCGGCGGATGCCCGGGGGCGCTGGCTGATGTTCCCGGTCGGCGGCGACGAGGCCGCCTTCGGACGCGCCCAGGCGACGCCGCTGTTCGGCGGCTACCATCTTCTGGTCGGTCGCGACACGCGCGCCCTGGATCACTTCCAGACCCTGATGATCGAGGCCATGGCCTGGGCCTTCGTCGGTACCCTGCTGCTGGGCGGCGGCGGCGGCTATATCCTCAGCCGCCGGGTCCTGGGCCGCATCGACGGCATCACGCGCGGCGCCGAGCGCATCATGCGCGGCGACATCGCCCACCGCATGCCGCGCGAGGGCAGCGACGACGAATACGACCGCCTGGTCGATACGCTGAACGCCATGCTCGACCGCATCGAGGCCCTGATGGAGGGCGTGCGCACGGTCGCCAACAACGTCGCCCACGACCTGCGCTCGCCGCTGACGCGCATGCGCGCCGACCTGGAGCAGGCGGTGGTCTCGGGCGGCACGGCGGACGACCTGCGACAGACCTGCGAACGGGTGATGGGCGAGGCCGATTCCCTGCTGGTGACCTTCAACGCCCTGCTGTCCATCGCCGAGGCGGAAGCCGGTGTCGGCCTGACCGCGCCGCGCCCGGTGGACGTGGCGGCGCTTCTGGACGACGTCGCCGACCTCTACGGCCCGCTGGCCGAGGACGCGGGCCTGACCATGGAGGCCATCGGCCCGACGGCGGGTGGGTCCGCCGCGACAGACGACCCGCCGAAGGACGCCCCGACGGCGGGAAATCCGCCGCGACCGGCCTTCCTGGTGACCGGCAGCCGGGAGCTGCTGTTCCAGGCCCTGTCCAATCTGGTCGACAACGCCATCAAGTACACCCCGACGCCGGGACGCGTCGTCCTGTCGGTGACGCCGGACGTCGCCCGCCGGGAACTGGATCTGACCGTGTCCGACAGCGGGCCGGGCATCGCGGAGGCCGACCGGGCGCGCGTCCTGGACCGCTTCGTGCGCCTGGACGGCAGCCGCACGACGCCGGGCAATGGCCTGGGCCTCAGCCTTGTGGCGGCCATCGCCCGCCTGCACGGCGCCGACCTGCGGCTGGAGGACGCGGCCCCCGGATTGCGCGTCACCCTGCGCCTCAGGACGGCGGACTCCGGCGACGCCGAAAGCTAGCAGGCTGCGGAAAAACCCTTCCGTCCGAGGCGGCGGCATGATTCGATCCTC
>CAZFRK010000459.1:0-1692 GCA_964521375.1 uncultured Rhodobacterales bacterium | reverse complement strand
ACTTCCTGGGCGAGATCCCGCTGGACATCAAGATCCGCGAGACCTCCGACGCCGGGACGCCGATCGTCGTCGCCGATCCGGAAAGCCCGCACGCCAAGGCCTATGGCGACATCGCCAAGCGGGTGTGGGACAAGCTGACCGCCGAACCGGCCAAGAAGAAGCCGCGCTTCAAGATCTTCTGAGGCCCGCGGCTCCTTCAGGGCGAGGGGGCGAAAGGACAGGGGCCGACGCATGCGTCGGCCCCTTTTTCTGTCTTGGGCGTGGTGGCCCCTGGGTTGGTGACTCCGGGGCGTGCTGACTCCGGGGGCGCCGTCGCGCCGCCTTAGGGGCGGGGCAGGGCGGCGGCCTTGAGCCAGAAGTTCTCGAAGGCGCGGACGACGTCCAGGAAGCGGTCGAATTCGACGGGCTTGACCATATAGGCGTTGGCGCCGAGCGCGTAACAGGCGTTGATGTCGTCGCGCGCCGAGGAGGTGGTCAGGGCGACCACGGGAATGCCGCGCAGTCGTTCGTCGGCCTTCATGTCCTGCAACACCTCCCGTCCGTTCTTGCGCGGCAGGTTGAGGTCGAGAAGGATGACGTCGGGGGTCGGCGCGTCGACGAACGGTCCCTGTTTACGCAGGAATTGCATGGCCTGTTCGCCGTCCGTCACGTGGTGAACGTTATTGACGATCGGCCCGTCCTTCAAGGCTTCGAACGTCAGGCGCGCATCACCCGGATTGTCCTCGACCAGGAGGATTTCTACGGGACGCTTGATGGCCATATCGTCAGGGACTCCACAAGGTGAGACGATACTTTCAATGGTTTCAGATGGCCCGTCAAGCGCAGGTCCGACGTGTCATGACCACATAGTCATGCGTATGTGTTCCGTCGGCGGCGGGGGCGCCCGGCGTCCGGCTTTCCTCGGTCCATTCATCCATATTCAGCGGCGGAAAATACGTGTCCCCGTGCGGCTGGTCCAGAACTTCCGTCAGATAGAGGCGATCGGCCAGGGGCAGCGCCAGGGCGAAGACGTCGGCGCCGCCGATGACCATGATCTCGGCGTCCTCGCCGTCGTCCTGTCGGGCCGCCTGCAAGGCCTCCCGCAGGCCGTGGACGACCGTCACGCCGTCGGCCATCCAGGCGGGATCGCGGGTCAGGACGATGTTGTGGCGGCCCGGCAGCGGGCGGCCGATGGACAGGAAGGTCTTGCGCCCCATGATGATGGGTCGGCCCAGGGTCACGGACTTGAAGTACCGCAGATCGTCGGGCAGATGCCAGGGAAGGGCGTTGTCGCGACCGATGACGCCGTTCCGGGCGACCGCGACCACCAGAGAGATTGCCATGGGACTTCCTCCGGAACCTGAGGTCAGACGGCGACGGGCGCCTTGATGTGCGGATGGGCCTCGTAGCCCTCCAGCGCGATGTCGTCGTAGGTGAAGGCGAACAGGTCCGTCACCGCCGGATTGAGCCGCAGCGTGGGCAGGGCCATGGGGGCGCGGGACAGCTGCTCGCGGGCCTGATCGAGATGGTTCAGGTAGAGGTGGGCGTCGCCGAAGGAATGGATGAACTCCCCCGGTCGCAGCCCCGTCACCTGGGCCACCATCATGGTCAGCAGGGCGTAGGAGGCGATGTTGAACGGCACCCCCAGGAAGATGTCCGCCGACCGCTGGTAGAGCTGGCAGGACAGGCGACCGTCGGCGACATAGAACTGGA
>CAZFRK010000458.1:0-1692 GCA_964521375.1 uncultured Rhodobacterales bacterium | reverse complement strand
TCGTAGCCGTGCGGCAGCAGGACCGTCAGGCCCGACATGCGCAGCCACTTGGATTCGCCCGAGCAGATGAACTGGTCGAAGATGACCTGGGCGCCGTTGGCGAAGTCGCCGAACTGCGCTTCCCACAGGACCAGGGCGTTGGGGTCGGCCAGGGTGTAGCCGTATTCGAAGCCCAGCACCGAGAATTCCGACAGCGGGCTGTCGTGCACGTCGAATTCCGCCTGCCCGTCGCCAATGTTGTTCAGCGGGATATAGCGGTTTTCGTTGGTCTGGTCGGTCAGGACCGAATGACGGTGCGAGAAGGTGCCGCGCCCCACGTCCTGACCCGACAGGCGGACGCGATGCCCTTCCTCGAGGAGGGTGCCGAAGGCCAGCGCCTCGCCGGTGGCCCAGTCGATGCCCTCGCCGCTGTCCATGGCCTGCGCCTTGGCCTTGAGCTGGCGGGCGATCTTGCGGTTGAGGTCGAAGCCGTCGGGCACCTTGGAGATCGCCTCGCCCACCTTTCGCAGGGCGTCGAGCGTCGCCGGGGTGTCGAACTGCAGGAACTCTTCCTCGCCGTTCATGGCCTCCAGGCCCTTCCAGCGTCCTTCCAGCCAGTCGGCGCGGTTGGGCTTGAAGGTGTTGGCGGCCTGGAACTCGTCTTCCAGGCGCTTCTGGAAGGCGTCCTGGATGCCGTCGGCCTCGGACTGGCTCAGCAGGCCTTCCTGGACCAGCTTGTCGGCGTAGAGCGTCCGGGTGGTCGGATGCTTGGCGATGAGATCGTACATCTGCGGCTGGGTGAAGGCCGGTTCGTCCGATTCGTTGTGACCGTGGCGCCGGTAGCAGACCATGTCGACGACCACGTCGCACTTGAAGGTCTGGCGGAATTCGGTGGCGATGCGGGCCACGTGGACCACGGCTTCCACGTCGTCGCCGTTCACGTGGAAGATCGGCGCCTGAACCATCTTGGCGATGTCGGACGAATAGGTGCCCGAGCGCGAATACTGCGGCGCCGTGGTGAAGCCGATCTGGTTGTTGACGATGAAGTGGATGGTGCCGCCGGTGCGGTACCCCTTGAGCTGGCTCAGGCCGAAGCATTCGGCGACCAGGCCCTGACCGGCGAAGGCGGCGTCGCCGTGCAGCAGGATGCCCAGGACGCGGGTGCGTTCGGTGTCGCCACGCTGGGTCTGGCGGGCGCGCACCTTGCCCAGGACCACCGGGTCGACCGCTTCCAGGTGCGACGGGTTGGCCTGCAGGGACAGGTGCACGGTGTTGCTGTCGAAATCGCGGTCGGCGGAGGTGCCCAGGTGGTACTTCACGTCGCCCGAGCCCTGGACGTCTTCCGGGTTCGCCGGGTTGCCCTGGAACTCCGAGAAGATGGCCTGATAGGGCTTCTGGAAGACGTTGGCGAGAATGTTCAGGCGCCCGCGATGGGGCATGCCGAGGACCACTTCCTCGATACCCATCTGGCTGCCGCGCTTCAGCACCTGCTCGATGGCCGGAATGACGCTTTCGCCGCCTTCCAGGCCGAACCGCTTGGTGCCGGTGTACTTGACCTGCAGGAACTTCTCGAAGCCCTCGGCGTCGGTCAGACGCTCCAGGATGGTCTTCTTGCCGAGGTCGGTGAATTCGGTGACGTTGCGCGAGCCTTCGACGCGCTGCTGGATCCAGGCCTTCTGGTCGGGGTCCTGGATGTGCATGAACTCGACGCCG
>CAZFRK010000457.1:0-1693 GCA_964521375.1 uncultured Rhodobacterales bacterium | reverse complement strand
CGCTTGGCCTTGGGCTGTGCCGGGGCCTCGGCTCCCTGCGCGGGCGCCTCGGGGGCGGGCTCCGCGGCCGGGGCCGGGGCATCCTGTGCCGGAGCGTCCGGCGTCGGAGCGTCCGGCGTCGGGGCGGCGTCCTGCCCGGCCTCGGCCTGGGCGGCCTTGGAGCGGGAGGAACGCCTGCGCGGCGGGCGCTTGCGTTTGGGTTTGGCGGCGGGTTCGGCGCCGTCCTGGGCGGCGTCCTGGCCGCCGGGGGCGGCTGCCGCCCGGGCCGCCTGATCACGGCCTTCCTTGGGTTGGGGCGCCTTGGGGGACCCTGCGGCCTCCCCTTTGCCGGCCACGGCCTCCAGTTCCCCGGCCGCCGTCACCGGCGCCTGGGAACGAGGCCCGTCGGGCCGTTCGTCGGCCCCGGGCCGCGTGTCGCCGCCCTGCCGACCTTTTTTCGAACTCGGCGCCCTGGGGCTGAGTCCGAAAATGCTTCCGTCTTCCGTCATAGGCAATGTACCTCTATGGTGTAGTCCTCTCGCCCCCCCTTCCTGCCACGCTTTGCGCTGTTTGACTAGCCTCGGAGTGCATGTGCCGCGCGATTTCCCGGTCCGCGACCCGGTCCGTGCAGCTCCGCACCCGCCGCCATCATACCCGAAAATTGCTCCGCCGGGATGACTACGACCCCTTTTTTGCGCTATAGTCCATGATGCGGCCCGGCGCCCAAGCGCCGTCCGCCGCAAGACTATCCGAAACATCAAGGAGTTACACCCATGGCTGACAGAACCGGTATCATCACCATGCACGGCAACGGCCTGACCCTGAGCGGCAATCCCGTCCAGGTCGGCGACGCCGCGCCGGACTTCACCGTCCTGGACAACGGCCTGGCCCCCAAGTCCCTGGCCGACTTCAAGGGCAAGGTCCTGATCATCGCCGCCGTGCCCTCCCTGGACACCCCCGTGTGCGACATGGAGACGCGGCGCTTCAACTCCGAAGCCACCGGCCTCTCGGACGACATCACCGTGCTGACCGTCAGCATGGACCTGCCCTTCGCCCAGAAGCGCTGGTGCGGCAACGCCGGAGTCGAACGCGTCCTGACCCTGTCCGACTACAAGGACGCCTCCTTCGGCGAGGCCTTCGGACTGCTGATCAAGGAACTGCGCCTGCTGGCCCGGGCCGTGCTGGTCATCGACCGCAAGGGGACCATCGTCCATCAGCAGATCGTGCCGGAAATCGCCAGCGAACCGGACTACGACGCCGCCCTGAACGCCGCCAGGAAGGCCCTGTAAACCGCCTTCTCCCCCCACCAGACGCGGCGGGTCGCCCCCGGCCCGCCGCGCCTTTTTTGCCTCTCGTACACGGAGCGTTGACAAAACGTACACAACCTGTAATCGCTTCCGTAACAAGAGAGGTGCCAGATGGCCAAGAAAGTCCGCTCCGTGCGCGTTCCCGAGACCCTGGAGGCCCTGGATCTGTCCGGGGTGATCCATGAATGCGAACGCTACCTGCGCGACCTGGAGTCCGCGACGCTGCTCAAGCTCGAAGGCAACAAGGATGCCGCCGAGGCGCTCCTCAAATCCCGCCAGGCCGACCTGGGCCGCAAGATCGGCCTGAAGGTCTGGGAGGCGCGGGTGGCGTTCGGGAAGAAGGATGCGTGAAAAGGCAGCTGGAGAGGGGGAGGGAACCCCCTTTTTCCAGCGGTAAAAGGGGGTTC
>CAZFRK010000456.1:542-1706 GCA_964521375.1 uncultured Rhodobacterales bacterium | reverse complement strand
TTCGTGAATCAGATGCATGGATGGGACTGTTCGGAAGCAGTGGTTCAGGTCGGCTCGAAACCCTCAAGAATCGCTAGGCAATTCCTCGCCATCTCCGGCGCCTGGAGCCGCCTGGGCGGCCTCGGCCGCCAGGGGTGGCATGCCGCTTTCGGACAAGCTGTTTCGTCAATACGTTCGGGCATTTTGTGTTGACAAGAACTGGCCTTCCATCCTAGCGTCCGTTAGCTCCCCGCGTTGTGAATTTGTTCACGACAAGCCCGTCGGGCATGCGCGCAGGCCGCGCGCGGGGTACGAAAGGTTGGGTAGGCCGCAGCCGGTGTTGGTCCGCGCGGACCGCGCCGGGCAGCGTTTTTCATGAGGCAAGTCATCATTCAAGAACAATGGAGGTAAGAGAATGGCAAAACACAAGACTCCGTTGTTGGACCAATTAGAGACTGGGCCCTGGCCCAGCTTCGTGTCCGACATCAAACAGGAAGCCGCTCACAGGCATGCTAATCCCGACGGCATCGAGTACCAGATTCCCGTGGACGTCTGTGACGACCTCCTGGGCATTCTGGAGATGTCCTACGAGGATGGCGAGACTCACTGGAAGCACGGCGGCATCGTCGGCGTGTTCGGTTACGGCGGCGGCGTCATCGGCCGTTACTGCGACCAGCCCGAGAAGTTCCCCGGCGTGGCCCACTTCCACACCATCCGTGTGAACCAGCCCTCCGGCAAGTACTACACCACCAAGTTCCTCCGTGCGCTGATGGACCTCTGGGACTTCCGCGGTTCCGGCCTGACCAACATGCACGGCGCCACCGGCGACCTGGTCTTCCTGGGTACCACGACTCCCCAGCTTGAGGAGATCTTCTACACCCTGACCCACGACCTGGACACCGACCTTGGCGGCTCCGGCTCCAACCTGCGTACCCCGGCGACCTGCCTCGGCGAGTCCCGCTGCGAGTTCGCGTGCTACAACACCCAGGAACTCTGTCACAACATGACCAACGAGTTCCAGGACGAGCTGCACCGTCCCGCGTTCCCCTACAAGTTCAAGTTCAAGTTCGACGGCTGCCCCAACGGTTGCGTGGCCGCCATCGCCCGTTCCGACTTCTCCGTCATCGGCACCTGGAAGGACGACATCAAGATCGACCAGGACGCCGTGAAGGGCTATGTCAAGGG
>CAZFRK010000456.1:0-532 GCA_964521375.1 uncultured Rhodobacterales bacterium | reverse complement strand
CTCCCAACGCCGGCGCCCACGCCGATCGCGACTGGGGCAAGTTCGACATCGTCAAGGAAGTCGTGGAGCTCTGCCCCACCGGCTGCATGAGCTACGACGGCTCCAAGCTGACGATCGACAACAAGGAATGCTACCGCTGCATGCACTGCATCAACGTCATGCCTCGCGCCCTGCACATCGGCGACGAGCGCGGTGCTTCCATCTTCGTCGGCGCCAAGGCCCCGATCCTGGACGGCGCCCAGATGGGCTCCCTGCTCGTGCCCTTCGTCCCCGTCGAGGAGCCCTTCGACGAGATCAAGGAAGTGGTCGAGAACCTGTGGGATTGGTGGATGGAGGAAGGCAAGAACCGTGAGCGCATCGGTGAGACGATCCGCCGCCAGGGCTTCCAGAAGATGCTGGAAGTGACCGGCATCAAGGCCGACGCCCGCCACGTGCAGGAGCCTCGTTCCAACCCCTACATCTTCTGGAAGGAAGAAGATGTGACCGGCGGCTGGGAGCGCGACATCAACGAGTTCCGCAAGAGACACCAGAG
>CAZFRK010000455.1:0-1740 GCA_964521375.1 uncultured Rhodobacterales bacterium | reverse complement strand
CCGGGAGTCCGCTGATGGAATGCGTCCTGACCCTCGCCGCCGCCCCCTCGGGACGCGGCCTGGAGGCCGACACGGTGGCCGCCGTGCGCGCCGCCCTGCGCGAGGCCGGAGCCTCCCTGTCGCCCATCGACTGGCTGGCCGACGACCTGGCCTGCGACATCGCCTTCGAGGCCCTGGCCCCCGAACTGGCCGACTCCGTGGCCCGCGCCGCCCTGGCCGAGGCGCCGGTGGACGTCTTCGCCCAAGAGGCCGCCGACCGCCGCAAGTCCATCCTGGTCGCCGACATGGACTCGACCATGGTGACGGGCGAGACGCTGGACGAACTGGCCGCCTTCGCCGGACTGAAGGAGGAAATCGCCGCCATCACCACCCGGGCCATGCGCGGCGAGTTGGCGTTCGAGGACGCCCTGCGCGAGCGCGTCGCCATGCTCAAGGACCTGGACGAGGCGATGCTGGAAAAGGCCTTCGCCACGGTGGAGTACACCGCCGGAGCCGAAACCCTGGTCCGCACCATGACCGCCCACGGCGCCCACTGCATGCTGGTGTCGGGCGGCTTCACCTATTTCACCGACCGCGTGGCGCGGCACTGCGGCTTCCACGAGGTCCACGCCAACACCCTCCTTCTCCGCGACGGGCGGCTGACGGGCGCGGTGGGCGAGCCGATTCTCGGTCGCGACGCCAAGCTGCGCGCCCTGGTCGAGGCGGCGGGGCGGCGTCAATTGCCCCTGCGCCTGACCGCCGCCGTCGGCGACGGCGCCAACGACCTGCCGATGCTTCAGGCCGCCGGCCTGGGCGTCGCCTTCCACGCCAAGCCGCTGGTCCGCGAGGCGGTGCGCCAGCAGGTCAACGTCGGGGATCTGACGGCCCTTCTCTTCGCCCAGGGGTATCGGACCAGCGAGTTCCAGGACTGAGACCCGCAAAGGCTTGCCCGACGGGAGGCACTGCCGTAGCGTTAGGGTCTCTCTTCCGCCTGCTTCGAGAAGACCATGCCCCCCTCCCCGTCGCGCAGCAGCCGTGTCCTGATCGTCGAGGACGACCCCATCCTGGGCGAACGCTTCGCCCTGGACCTGACGGGCGACGAGGTCACGCTCAGGGACACCGGCAAGGCGGCGTTGGCCTTCTTGTCGAGCAACATTCCCGACGTGATCGTCCTCGACATTCAACTGCCCGACATGAACGGCCTGGACATCCTGCGCCACGCGCGCGGCCAGGAACTGCCCTGCGGCGTCGTCGTCGTGACCTCCCAGGCGTCGGTATCGACGGCGGTCGAGGCCATGCGCGAGGGGGCCGACGACTTCCTGGTCAAGCCCCTGTCCCCGGAACGCCTTCAGGTGACGGTCCGCAACGTGGCCGAAAAGGCCCGTCTGGCCGGAGAGATCGAATCCCTGCGCGGCGAGCTGGGCCTGGAAGGCGGCGGCGGCTTCCACGGCTTCATCGGCGCCAGCCCCGTGATGCGCGGCGTCTATCGCATGATCGAGGCGGCGGCGCCGTCCAAGGCGACCGTCTTCATCACCGGCGAGAGCGGCACCGGCAAGGAGGTCTGCGCCCAGGCCATCCATACCGCCGGACCGCGCGCCAAGGGTCCGTTCGTCGCCGTCAACTGCGCGGCCATCCCCAAGGACCTGTTGGAATCCGAGCTGTTCGGCCACGTGAAGGGGTCCTTCACCGGCGCCACCTCGACGCGCGAGGGCGCGGCGTCGCGGGCCAACGGCGGCACCCTGTTCCTGGACGAAATCGGCG
>CAZFRK010000454.1:0-1752 GCA_964521375.1 uncultured Rhodobacterales bacterium | reverse complement strand
TAAAAAACAACTTAAACCACTTTTCGCACAATCCGGTGAATTTTTCAGGCTAAACCCCTAACTGTCCGACTGTCAGACCGTTTACCAATTGGACCGTTCGACCCGAACTCCGATCTTCGATATCCGAAAAACCGCTTCAGCCTACATTCTATGGCTATAGGCGCAGAAGGGACTGTATCGCCACTTTGACTTCACCGATGCTGCGGTTTGCCGCATCCCATATTATGGAATCCTCTGCCCGGAAATAACTGTGTGCTAACACATCCCGAAAGCCACAAATAGCACGCCAAGGTATTTCCGGAAACTGGTTCGTCATAGAATGGGGAAGATGCTTCACGGCTTCCCCAACAATCTCCAGACAACGTGTAACCGCATCCACGGTTTTCCTGTCTTGGACAAAGCATTCGTATGCATAACCCTCAATATACTGCTCAATCGACTGAATCGCATCCAGAATATCTTCCAGCCTCAACTGTGGATCACGCGACATGTTTCAGGTCGGATTCAATGCGCTTTAAAAAGCGCGGCGGGCAAGATGCGAGTGAATGCAAATCAACAGGACGTTCCAGAGTTTCTTCAAGGAAGAATTTGAGTTCCATGAACTCAACCAAGCCGGGGGGGGCTGTGAACTCCACCATGAAGTCCAGATCATGCACAATAGACTCTCCCCGGGCAGCGGAGCCAAATAACCATAGTCTGGCAACTTTATAACGCCTTAAAGCCTCTCCTTCAGGAGCAAGCTTTTGACGTATATCCTCAGCAGTGACCATATCTAATTAAAAAACAGTGTAGCTCCTTAAAGGCAAGCCTCTTGCGGAAGAAGGGATATCGAAGATCGGGGGGACCCCTACAGCCTATAGCCTAAATACCTATCGCCTAAGAATACCTACCGGTCCGCCCTTTTTTGATTTCTTTTCAAAAGTTCCTCTACATCTGCTTTATCCTTGGCCCGGGTGGTAGCGCTCTTGTTTTCCAGCAGCAGACTCGGGAGAAACGGCAATAAAGATGTCAATATCACCCGTATAACGCGGGTAACCATGGACGGCTAATGCGTACCCGCCGACAACGACGAACTTAACTCCGTTTTCTTCGAGTAATGCGATGAACTCTTTGAATGGTTTGGGTAGCATAGGATTCCCCCATGTATTGCCTTCTTAGAAACTCCAGAGCTTCCAAACGCCGCCCGGGGGTAGCATCAGCCCATTCGTCTGCTGAATCATCCTTCCGGTTCAATGGCCGGACTTTGATGACTGAATAATCGAACTCAAATTCCATAATAACAGTAAACAGTATAGCTCCTCCACCGAAGGCTTCAACTTTTTAAGGCGATAGGGATTTTCGGAGATCGGATGGCGGAGGGAGGATATCGGAGATCGGATGGCGGGTGAATAATGAATGATGGCGAATTGTGGGGAGGGCTGAGAGGCAACGTGGGAATCTCACGCAAAGACGCAAAGACGCCAAGAGTTGGGAGGGTGAAGCGATTTGTCGGAGATCGGTGTTTAGGAATTTCGCAGTTTCGGGGTTTGGGTTTTAGAATTGCGGATGGAGGATGAATGAGGGGGGCGGAAATTGGGAATTACGAATTATGAATTGGGAATTAAGGAAAGGCGGTTGGACAGCTAAAACCCCAAAACAACGAAATCGCTAAACTGCGAAATCCCAAAACCAAAAAACTGAAGTGGCTCACGCCAAGACGCAAAGACGCGAAGCAAATAGGCTATTCTCCGCAGTTGAACCACTGATGAACAC
>CAZFRK010000453.1:0-1772 GCA_964521375.1 uncultured Rhodobacterales bacterium | reverse complement strand
AAGGCCCGCTTCCACCGCTGATCGAAAGCTTCGATCACGTTGTAGGTCGCCCCGGCCTCGTCGGCGGCCCGCAGGAACCCGCGCATAAACGCCTCCTGCTCCACCCGCCCCGGTTCCGCGCCTTCGCGGCGGCGTCCGGCACTGGGCCAGCCGGTCTCGCCGATCAGGATGGGCTTGGGGGCGAAGTCGTCGCGCATCGTCCGCCACACCGCCATGACGTGATCGACGGCGTCGGCCACGGCGGTCGGCTCGTCCTCCCAATAGGGCAGGATGTGGATGGTCGCGAAGTCCACCGCGTCGCGCAGTTCCGGATGCTCCAGCCAGAACTCCCAGACGTCGGCGTAGGTGACGGGCACCGACGCCGGAACACCGGCCCGCGCCTGAGCGATGTAGTCCCGCAGGGCGGCGGCGGGCTGGTCGCCGCGCAAGAGAACCTCGTTGCCGACGATGACACCGCGCAGGACTTCCGGATGGGCCTGGGCGATCTCGATCAGGCGGGCGATTTCCTTGGCGTTGGCCTTGGCGTCGCGACCGATCCACACCCCGGCGTAGACCGTCAGGCCGTGGCGTCCGGCGATATCGACCACGCGGTCCAGCCCCTGGCCCATGGAATAGGTCCGCACGCAGCGCGTCAGCGTGGTCAGGACCGTCATGTCGCGCTCGATCTGCTCGGGCGGGATGACCAGGGTTTCGTCGAAGGGCGTCTGGTCGGGGCCGTAAGGGGCGTAGGAGACGCAGGCCAGCTTGAAGGCGCCGTCCGGTCCGACCGGCCCGTCGGGCAGGGCGACGGGACGCCCCTGCGAGGCGATGAACCCGAGGACGGCCAAGGCCGCTCCGGCGACGACGATCAGCGAGGCGCGCAGGCCCATGGAGGTCTTCCCGAACAGACGATCACGCAAGCGGAGACTGCTCTACGCCGCTTCCCGACGACGCGCCAGCGGAAACGTCAGATGCCGCCGCCCGCCTCGATCTCGCCGGTGCGATGCGACACCTCCTTCAAAAGGGCGTGCAGCCCGTCCTCGGCGAAGCCGTGGCGCTCCAACTCGCGGACGGTGTTGATCAGGTAGTCGCGATTGAGGCCGCCCATGCCCGCCGCCGCCATGATGATCTCCGCCGACGGCCCCAGCCCCAGGTCCCCGGCATAGGCGTCATGGCCGGGGTCGGCGACGAAGGTGTAGGCGGTCACGCACCGCCCGTCCTCCAGGCGCACCGGCAGGTCGGCCTCCCGATAGGCGTAGCCGCACAGTTCCCGTTCCCGAAGGTAGGAGCGCGCCTCGCCCACCCGCGCGTCGGCGACCCGGAAGGCGACGCCCCGGCAGGCCCCACCCTCGTTGAGGCCGAGCACCAGCCCCGGCTTGTCCGGCGTGCCCCGGTAGTGGCGGGAATAGATGCAAAAGGCGCGATGGAAGCCGTCCAGGACGGCGCCCTGGCGCTCCTCGAAGACGAAACCGGGGTTCCACATCAGGGACCCGTAGCCGAAAACCCAAAAGGGGGACGCGGTGCTGGACATCCCCGCACGATGGCCCCGACGGACGGCGACTTAAAGCAAAAAAGAAAGGCGGACGCTGGGTCCGCCTTGAAGTGCAGGAGTTACGGGTTGGAACTCGGGTCACTGTGCGCGGGTCAGTGTAGGGATTCTTCGCACGTGCGGGATGATTGTTCCGTTACAGCGATCCGCCGGTCGCCCCCGGCCTGAACGGACGACGGGCGGCGGGACCGAGGTCCGCGCCGCCCGTCTCCGGTTCATCGTCCGGGCGCCGCGCGCCCGATCA
>CAZFRK010000452.1:0-1779 GCA_964521375.1 uncultured Rhodobacterales bacterium | reverse complement strand
CGGGCCGACGGCTGGCTGACCCGCTATTCCACCGGCGGCGGACGGCGGCGCGTCGCCAACCTGATCGGCGACCTGCACGATCTGGCGGCGCGCGAGGCGCAGGAAGACTGGTCCGGCGGTCCGGCGGAAGGCGCCGGCTTCACGCCGGTCGTGCAATTGCCGTCGCGGGACGACGTCGGCGCCATCCTGGGGATGACCAAGGAAACGGCCAGCCGGGTGATCGCCGAGTTCCGGCGCGACGGTCTCTTGACGACGGTGGACTCCCGCCGGGTGCGGGTGGCCCGCGACCGCTTGGCCGCCATCGCAGCCAAGGACGCCTGACGGTCGGCGCTTCGGCGTGGCGCGACCTCGCCTCGCGGCGCGAAGCAGGCTAGGCTTGCCGGGTCCCCTGGATTTGCCGGAGCCGCCGCATGGAATCCTCGGCCGATGTCCTCGACCTGCGCCGCCTCGCCGACCTGGGCGACCGCGCCTGGGTGTGGCTGCTGCGCGATGTCCTGACCCTCGACAGCCTGATCCAGGTGGGGCTTCTCGCCGCCGCCTTCGCCCTGGGGCACGCGGTCTCGGTTCTTCTGCGCGGGCGGTTGGACCGGTTGCGGGAGCGCGTGGTGTTCGGGCGGCGCGTGCTGGGGCGCCTGTCCGACCTGACGGCGCCGCTGGCCGCCCTCGTCGTGGTCTGGCTGAGTCAGGGAATCCTGCGCGCCCAGGGCTATGCCTCGCTGACGCCCCTGTTGGGCATCGCCGCCGCCCTGCTGTCGGCCTGGGTGGTCATCAATCTGGCCACCGTGGTGGTGCGCAATCCCTTCGCCGCGCGGCTGATCGCCACCGCCGCCTGGGGCATCGCGGCGCTGGACATCACCGGGCTGCTGGACCCGGTGGTCGGCGTTCTGGACGCGGCGGCCCTGACCATGGGGTCGTCTCGCATTTCCCTGCTGACCCTGGTCAAGGGGGCGGTGCTGGCCGCCTTGCTGGTCTGGCTGGCCTCGGCCCTGGTGACCCTGGTCGAGGGGCGCATGGCGCGGTCGTCGGGTCTGTCGGCGGCGGCCCAGGTGCTGTTCGGCAAGGTGGCGCGCTTCGTCCTCCTGACGCTGGCCGTGCTGCTGGCCATCCAGGCGGCGGGCTTCGACCTGTCGGGTCTGGCGCTGCTCACCGGGGCCGTCGGCGTGGGCATCGGCTTCGGTCTGCAACGACCGGTGTCCAACCTGATTTCCGGCGTCATCATGCTGCTCGACGGGTCGGTGAAGCCCGGCGACGTGATCGAACTGGAGAAGGAGAACACCTTCGGCTGGGTCAGCGCCATGGGGGCGCGGGCGGTGTCTCTGGTGACGCGCGACAACAAGGAATTCCTGGTTCCCAACGAGGAATTCATCACCCAGCGGGCCATCAACTGGTCGCATTCGGCGCCGGAGGTGCGGCTGGAGGTGCGGTTCGACGTCGCCTACGCCAGCAATCCCCACCGGGTCCGCGAGGTGGCGGTGGAGGCCATTGGTTCCGTCAGGCGGGTGCTGGCCGAACCGGCGCCGGTCTGCCACCTGATGGCCTTCGCGGACTCCGGGCTGAGGTTCCGCCTGCGCTTCTGGATCAACGATCCGACGCGCGGGGTGGCCAACGTGACGGGGCAGGTCCTGCTGACGCTGTGGGACGCCTTCCAGGCGGAGGGCATCGCCTTTCCCTATCCCCACCGGCAGGTGGTGGTCGACCAGCCAATCCCGGTGCGCCTGGCGCCGGACACGGCGGGCGAGCCGTCCGGCCATGACAAAGGCGCGGGGCCATAGGGCCGCC
>CAZFRK010000451.1:0-1785 GCA_964521375.1 uncultured Rhodobacterales bacterium | reverse complement strand
GGAAAAGCTCCAGCTTGCTCATGCACTCCAGTACCTCTTCGGCCGGAGGCGGAACGAAGGCCGCATTGCCCGGCCGGGTACCGCCGATCCAGTTCTGGCTGCGACGAAATTCCCCCGGGGTCTGATTGCTGCCCCGGCCCTTGTTCAACAGAACGCCGTGGATCTCGCGGAACAAGCGCAGCGACAGTGGCAGCCCTTCTTCCAACAGACGCAGGCCATGATCGAGAGCCGCGACATAGTTACTGACTTCCCGCACGTCATCCAGCGGTACCCCTGGCTCCTGATCCAGCTCGAAAAGCAACAGGTCGGACAGGGACGACTGCGTCCCCTCGATCATGGAAGAGAGCACCGCTTCCTTACGGACGTACATGTAGAGGAACAGCGAGGTGTCTGGCAACAGCGTCGATACGCTGTCCAGCCTCCCGAGTGCCAGCAGCGCCTGATCGAACTTGCTTCGCAGCTCCGGCGTCCAGTCGATGGGTGGACTTGGCGGCAGCGGCGCGGGAACGAAGGCTTGAGCCTTCTCACCCACTGTCGATATGGTCACGTATCTGCCTTGGAGTTCTCGCTTCATCCTGCCTGCCTCGAACCTAAAATAAGGTTCGTCTTTATTTTATTTTCAGCGCACATCCTAAAATAAAGAAGCGGGAAGGAAAAATCAAGCGGATTTCCTGAACGGCCACTTCGATTTCCTCAGACGAGCGTTCGACGCTGCAACGCATCTGCTAGGCCCCGGTGGTCTTGTTGAGGTAGCCCACCAGGTTGACGTCGCGGAAGTTGATGGCCGGGGTGTCGTTGGCAAGCGAGCTGCTCAGGCGCACGCGGATCTGAACCCGGGTGGCGAGGTTGGGTAACCGCACTTGATACACCGGCGACTTCGTTGGGAACTCCTGACAGATCGACAATGCGTGGCTGAGGTCCGTCTCCAGTGAGTTGTTTGATGACTTCAGGGAATGGGTCGTTAGCGCCATCATTCCATTCTTCCATCATGAATCGGAGTCGGGCATCGGTCATCAAAACTTCGAGCTTTTGAAGAATCGAGTTATGAGAGTCCTGCTTGCTGGCCTGTGGAGGCTTGTCTGCGTCTATTTTTGCCTTGAGTGTCGACAGTTTGTATGGAACCGGCGAATCAACAGTAATGCTATTGGCATCGAGACCAAGCTGTTGTGCTCCCTCCTCACGGGCAGCCATGAGGGCGCTCTTGACGATATTGGCCTGTGATGTCGCGACAAATTCAGTCTTTCCAATCAACAGGGCAACTGTTTCCTGGAAATTCAACAGCCAGTATGGAAGGGTCAACGTTCCATCATCAGAGGAAAGTTTTGTGTGATCCGCAAAAGCAGTCCCGTATTCACCATGAGGATCGAGAATAATTATTCTGGGCTTCCATTTCTCGTATGAGTTTTTGTCACCTCTCTCAAGGATGCTGTGGATGATGGCGGCAACCGTTCCCGATTTGCCCGCGCCTGTGGAGCCGAGAACGGCTGTGTGCTTGCCGAGTAGTTCGTTCAAATCTGCAAGGCATGGGGTCCCGCCGGAGCCGACATGCTGCCCAAGCTGTACAACGGCACCTTTTGCTTTGCCGTAAATAAACCGCAATTCAGCTTTCGGGGTCAGATAAACAGTTTGCTGCGGAAGTGGATAAGTTGAAACCCCTCGCTCAAAGCGGAGTTCCCATTCACCGGATGCCCCATGAACCCATTCGCCTTCGCCGAACAGGTCAGCTTCGACAATTCTTTCATCAGAGGATGACGCTGGTACCAATCCCCGCTCTGCCTGGAATTC
>CAZFRK010000450.1:0-1809 GCA_964521375.1 uncultured Rhodobacterales bacterium | reverse complement strand
CCGACGGAGCGGTCGGCGACGGCCAGCGCCCCGGCTGTCAGAAGGAGGATCATCGGCGTCACCGGACCCTTGACCAGCATGGCGCAGCCAAGCGCCAGCCACAGCGTCAGGGGCGCCCAACTGGGCGCCGCCTTGCCGCCGCGGCCCTGCATGTAGATCATGCCGAAACAGCCCAGGACCAGCGTCGTCAGGCCCAACAGCACGCCGTCGGTCTTGGCCAGATGCGCCTCGACCACCGCCATCAGGCTGGTCGCCAGCAATCCGGCGCCGAGCAGCCCGACGCGACGGTCGAACAGCGCCGCCCCGACGCGGAAGGTGAAGAGCACCGCCACCAGCACGCCGACGGCCGACGGCAGGCGGTAGGGCCAGGCCTCGGTTTTCGCCGGATGGGACAGCAGGTCGACGGCCATGGCCTGAAGCCAATAGATGCCGACCGGCTTCTTGGCCCGCAGGTCGTCCTGGAAGCGCACGACCACGTAGTCGCCGCTTTCGGCCATCTGGCGGGTGGCCTGGACGTAGCGCGCCTCGTCGCGGTCCATGACCGGAACCGACGCCAGTCCGGGCGCGAACAGCACCACGCACAGCAGGGTGAGCAGGAGATAGGGGCGGAGACCTTGGGTGAGGGACTGCACGGCGGACGCCTCGAAGAGAATACCGCCGCCCGTTCTACACGCCCCACCGGACAGCGGCAAGCGACGGTCGGACTCAAGCCGGGCAGGGGAGCGGTGGGACGGTCGCGAAAAACCCCCGGAGCCTTTCGATTCCGGGGGCTTCTCTGTCGTCTCGGTCCGTCGGACCCGTCGGGCCGTCAGCGGGTCGGCACGGGGGTGTCGCCGGAGTAGTCGTAGAAGCCGCGGCCGGTCTTGCGGCCCAGCCACCCGGCTTCGACGTACTTCACCAGAAGCGGGCAGGGCCGGTACTTGGTGTCGGCCAGGCCGTCGTGCAGGACGTGCATGACCGACAGGCAGGTATCCAGGCCGATGAAGTCGGCCAGTTCCAGCGGGCCCATCGGGTGGTTGGCGCCCAGCTTCATGGCGGTGTCGATCGCCGCGACCGAGCCGACGCCCTCGTAGAGGGTGTAGACGGCTTCGTTGATCATCGGCAGCAGGATGCGGTTGACGATGAAGGCCGGGAAGTCCTCGGCGGGGACCGCCGACTTGCCGAGCCGCTCCGTCAGTTCGCGGATCTGCTTGAAGGTTTCCTCGTCGGTGGCGATGCCGCGGATCAGTTCGACCAGCTGCATGACCGGCACCGGGTTCATGAAGTGCATGCCCATGAACTTGCCCGGACGGTCGGTGGAGGCGCCCAGGCGCGTCACCGAGATCGACGAGGTGTTGGTGCAGAGGATGGCGTCCGGCTTCAGGGTCGGGCAGACCTTGGAGAAGATGTCGCGCTTGACCTCTTCGGCCTCGGTCGCCGCCTCGATGATCAGGTCGCAATCCGGGAACTCCAGGACCTGGCCGGTCGAGACGCGGCCCATGGCGGCCTTCATGTCGTCGTCGGAGATCTTGCCCTTCTGGACCTGACGCGTCAGGTTCTTCTCGATCACCGAAAGCGCCTTGTCGAGCTGCTCGCGGCTGATGTCGACCAGGAAGACATTGTATCCGGCCAGCGCGCAGACGTGCGCGATGCCGTTGCCCATCTGGCCCGCGCCGATGACGCCGATCTTGTCGATCATGAAGGCTACCCCTGCTGATTGTGGGTGGGTGAAACCGGAGACCGGGGGCCCTTACTTGTCCAGTTCGGCGGAAAGGTCCGGCACGGCCTGGAAGAGGTCGGCGACGAGACCGTAGTCGGCGACCTGGAAGA
>CAZFRK010000449.1:0-1819 GCA_964521375.1 uncultured Rhodobacterales bacterium | reverse complement strand
GGGCCGTCGTAGAAGGCCCGGGCGATGTCCACGTATTCGGAGATCGCCGCCCGCGGCGGCACGTCGTGGCGCTCCATCAACTCATAGAGGCCGCAGCGTAGGATATTGCGCAGGACAGGCTGCAGGCGCCCCGCGTCCCAGCCGGAGCTGAGGGAGGCGTCGATCACTTCGTCCAGGCGCGATTCCGCCGCGACGACGCCGCGCACCAGAACGGAAAACAGCTCCGCGTTGAGTTCGATCAGCGGAATGACCTCTTCCGTCTCCAGGTCGAGGTCCTCGGCGATCACTTCTCCGCCGATCGCGCCGGACAGGAAGTCGCGGACCACCTCGTCCAGGCGAGCGTCCGTCATGTCCAATTGATAGAGCGCCTGGACGGCCGCCAAACGCGCCGCGCCGCGCCGTAGCGCGGTTTCCTTGGTCTTCTTGTTTGCCATGGTTCCGGTCAATCAGGGGACGCGCCCGGGGACGGGCTAGAGTCCCAGTTCACGTTTGATGTCGATCATCCGCAGGCAAGCCTTGGCGGCCTTGCCGCCCAGGTTCTTGCCGTCGACCCGGGCGCGGGCCATGGCCTGTTCCCGGTCCTCGACCGTCAGGACACCGTTGCCCACGGCCAGGGAGTAATCCAGCGCCAGCTTCTGAAGGCCGTCCATGGCGCCCTTGCATACCCAGTCGTAATGATTGGTCTCGCCGCGGATGACGCAGCCGAGCGCCAGATAGCCCGAGAAGCGTGTATCCGTCGCCCGCAATTCCATGGCCCGGATGGCGAAGCGGATGACCGCCGGGATCTCCAGGACGCCGGGCACGATGACACGCTTGTACCCCGCTCCCTGGGCGGTCAATTCCTGGACCGCGCCCTTGACCAGATGGTCGGCGATATCTTCGTAGAACCGTGCCTCGACGATGAGAATGCGCGGACCCCCCGCCATTGTCACGCCTCCTGTGCCGGGATCGGCTTGCGGCCCACGACCCGCAGGCCGTAACCGTCGAGACCGATGATGTGTTTTTCCGTGTTGGACAAGAGGACCATGTCCCGTACCCCAAGGTCCAGAAGGATTTGGGCGCCAACACCATAATCGACCAGGCGGCCATCTCCGGACGTCGGCTCCCCGGTTCGCTCGCGCAGGCTTTCCGACAGGGTGGCGCGGTTCGGCTCGCGCAGGAGCACGACGACGCCCCGCCCTTCCTCGGCGATCGCCTTCATGGCCTGCTGCAACTGGCCCTGCCGCCCACCGTGCAGGTCGCCCAGGACGTCGTCCAGGACATGCAGGGCGTGCATGCGCGCCAGGACGGGCTCGTCGCCGGAAATATCCCCCTTCACCAGGGCGATATGCTCCGCGTAGGCCAGCGTGTTGACGTAGACGGACATGCGCCAGTCGCCGCCGAAGGACGACTCGAACGGCACCTGGATTTCCTGGCGCACCAGCTTTTCCGTCCGGCGCCGGTAGGCGATGAGATCGGCGATGGTGGCGATCTTCAGGCCATGACGTTGCGCGAACGGAATGAGGTCGGGCATCCGCGCCATGGTACCGTCGTCGTTCATGATCTCGCAGATCACGCCGGCGGGCGCCAGACCGGCCATGCGGGCCACGTCGACCGCCGCCTCGGTGTGTCCGGCGCGCACCAGGACGCCGCCGTCCCGGGCCATCAAGGGGAAGACGTGCCCCGGCGTGGCGATGTCCTTCTTATCCTTGGTCGGATCGATGGCGACGGCGACGGTTCGCGCCCGGTCCCCGGCGGAAATGCCGGTCGTGACCCCTTCCCGAGCCTCGATGGAGACGGTGAAGGCGGTGGCCAGGCGGGACTGGTTGTGGGCGTCCAT
>CAZFRK010000448.1:0-1822 GCA_964521375.1 uncultured Rhodobacterales bacterium | reverse complement strand
CGCAGGTCGGCGATCTTGCCTTCCAGTTCGGCGAGCGGCTTCTCGAAGTCCAGGAAATTCATGGATTCGCTGTGCGGTCCTGTCATGAAATCGGCCCTACCTCTAGCACAGCCCATAAACGGGTGCGACGGGAAAATGGCGCGATGCCGTTTCCCACTTTGGCACCACCCCCGGCCATGCCCCTTGCGTCAGGCGGTTGACGCGCGACGCCGCCCGACCAGCCCCAAGGAGAGGCGCCGAGTCGGCCCCGGCGTCCGCGGCGGAGTGTTGGATGGGGACAAATGACATCAACACCCGCCCGACCGCACGCGTAGAATGATATTTTTCAAGCTTACTGCAATCTATTGATATCTAAACCGTTCTTCAGACGCATTCTTATAAACTGGGCCCTTCGTCTCCCGCCAAGCCTGTCCGGACAGAAAAATGGCGCATCAAGACGCAACGCGAGGCCCGCACCTTCCGTTATGGTCGTGCATAAACGAATAATTGCCACCTTTGCGACTGCGCCCCCGGCTCGGATCGCTGGAGGCATCGCCGGGGAGAGAGCCATGTTCCACAGATTGACGATTCGGGCGCGTCTCGGGCTTCTGGTTGGGGCCGCCTTCATCGGGATGATCGCCCTGATGATGGCGGGCCTCCTCATGCTTCGCGCGGAGTTGATGAACGACCGCCAGATCCTGGTTCGGGACATGGTCGGCGGCGCCGCCGACATCGTCGAATCGCTGGCGGCGCGGGCCCAGAGCGGCGCTCTCGCCGAGGAGGAAGCGCAGGCTCGCGCCTTGGCCACCTTGGGCGCCATCCGGTTCGGCGAGGGCGACTACATTTTCGTCACCCATTTCGACGGTCGCATCATCGGCCACCCCAGCGCCAAGCTGGTCGGCACCAATGGCCTCGGCCTCACCGACCCCAGCGGCAAGACCTTCTTCAAGGACATGGTCGACGTCGCGAAGTCCGACGGCTCGGGCTTCGTCAGCTACGGCTGGCCCAAGCCGGGGGCCACCGAGCCGACCCAGAAAATTTCCTTCGCCCAGGCGGTCCCGGAATGGAACTGGGTCATCGGCGGCGGAATCTACATCGACGACGTGACCAACATTTTTTGGGACCGCGCCGAGGTCCTGGGCGGCATCGCCGCCGTGGTCATCGCGCTGGTGACGCTGATTTCCCTGGTCATCGCCAAGTCCGTGGTCGGCCCCATCGGTCGCGTCACCGGGGCCATGGAACGGCTGGCCGGGGGCGATACGGACATCGCCGTCGAAAACGCCGACGACCGCACCGAGATCGGCCTGCTTGCCAGGGCGCTGGCGGTATTCCGCGACAACGCGGTGACGCAGCGGGAGATGCGGGAGCGCCAGAAGCGCGAGGACGACGCCAAGCGCGAGCGGTCGGAGAAGGTCGACACCCTGGCCGCCGACTTCGAAACCCGCGTCGGCCACCTGCTGAGCACGGTCCAGGCGGCCCTGGCCCAGTTGGAGCAGACGTCGCACGGCCTGTCGTCAGGCGCCGCCGAAACCTCCAGTCAGGCCATGGCGGTCGCCAGCGCGTCGGAACAGGCGTCGGCCAACGTCCAGACGGTGGCCACGGCGACGGAAGAACTCTCCGCCTCGGTCGAGGAAATCGGCGCCCAGGTCCATCGCTCCAGCGAAATCGCCAACGCCGCCGTCACCCAGGCGGAAATGACCAGCAAGGCGATGACCAATCTGGCCGGAGCGGTGGATCGCATCGGCGACATCGTGACGCTCATCACCGACATCGCCGAACAGACCAACCTGCTGGCGCTCAACGCCACCATCGAGGCGGCGCGCGCCGGAGACGCCGGAAAGGG
>CAZFRK010000447.1:0-1833 GCA_964521375.1 uncultured Rhodobacterales bacterium | reverse complement strand
TCATGGTGGGTAGCCTGAAGGGCGTGGGGAAGGTCTATCTCCAGACGGTGATCGACTGCCACAGCCGATACGCCTGGGGCCGCCTGTTCACCACGAAACTCCCCATCACCGCCGTCCAAACCCTGAACAACGAGGTCCTGCCCACCTTCGAGGCGCACGACGCCAAGATCGACGCCGTTCTCAGTGACAATGGCCGGGAATTTTGCGGCCGCCCCGACAAACATCCCTACGAGCTGTTCCTCCAACTCGAGGGCATCGAGCACAAGCGCACCAAGGTCTCTCGACCCCAGTCCAACGGCATCGTCGAGCGGCTACACCGGACGCTTCTCGACGAACATTTCCGCGTCGAAGGCCGCAAGACCTGGTTTGAGACCGTGGACGAGATGCAATCCGCCCTGGATACTTACCTCGTCCACTACAACGGGAAGCGACCCCACCAGGGGCGCGGCATGAACGGTCGTACGCCCCTGAAAGCCTTCAAGGAAGGCATCCCCAACCACCAGCCGGAGAAGGAACCCCGAGCCACCCCAAAAGCCTCCACGGCGACCGTCGCTTAACCCGGCTTCCGAAGCGGCACTGTCAGGTGATTACCCTCTCTGTACAGCCCTGATATCCTTCACGGAGTTTCGAATCAGACTCTTAGCTTCTCAAGCGTCTCAAGATCATCGTGTGCGAGATGAACCCACTGATCCGCAATCGTCGCGCCGGAACCAATACCTCCCAAAACGGTCATTTCTCTTCTCCTATAATTCCCACCAACGCATCAGCAAATTTACAAATACCGCAGACACAGTTATGGTTAAAACGCTCATAACAATTTTGTTTCTTAGAATTGGATATTTTTCCCATAAATCTGCGATATCGTCACGATTCACAACCATGGTACCTACAAAGCATATAGTAAATGCTATCGCGGACATTAAGAGAGAAGTAACTAATATACTTCTCTCCCATTCAATATCTCCGGCCGCAACGACCAGAATAGGGAATGCGCAAAGCCCAACGATATTAATAACTCTGAACAAGAGGCGCTTCACGTCCTTACGCCCCCAGAAGATCTCGTATCTGAGGGTAGCGCTGCCCCTGCTGCCGCAAGCTGCGCTGACGCGTTCAGCTTTTCGAGCTGATCCAGATCTTTTGAGGCCAGCACGTATGCTTGGTCCGAAGACACAATGCCCGAGTTCAACCAAGAAAGCACCGTCATCTTCCACAGCCCTTATTCAGCCAAAAGTCGCTTTTCATCAGGGGGATGTAAGCTGTCCAGACTTCCGGGGGGAGTTGGGCAACCTCCAGGAGGGTCGTAGCGTGATAATCGCGGATCGTTTTCCAATCCAGGTCTGTATGCGAATCTTTAAGGGCGTCTTGGCGTGCCTTCCAGTCGGCCTCCATAAGGGCCAGACTGATCTCTTCGGTCGGGCAAGGCCCTGTCCGCCCCAGGTCTTCCCAGTAATTCTCCATATAGGCTATGGCAACGCGGCCCAGAGCACCGGCGCCAAAGCTCCCCATGACCAAGAGGCTGTAGCGGATCCCGAGATCGGCCAGGATCCCGTAATAGGCCGCCCTGTCACCGGCGGCCACCGCGGCCGAAAGCTCGGCTTGACGCGCTCGCAGATCGTCAACGCTTGGCATCTGGCTTTTCCTTCATGACTGGGGTCGCGTGAGGTCTGTCGCACTGCCATTCTGACCATAAAAAATGATCTATTTTTGAGGATATTTCCTGGGCCATATACTCATATCCATAGTCAAAATAACCACTTATCATTACACCATTTATAAACTTATCATAACTACATGAATTATTTATATTATATTCAACATATGGCGTGCAGGAGT
>CAZFRK010000446.1:0-1849 GCA_964521375.1 uncultured Rhodobacterales bacterium | reverse complement strand
GTGGACGACACCCCGGTGCCGGTCTTGGCGAAAGGAAATACCAAAACCGGCCGCCTGTGGACCATGGTGCGCGACTACCGCCCCTTCGGCGGCAATGATCCGCCGGCGGCCGCCTATGCCTATTCGCCCGATCGCAGCGGCGAGCATGCCGAGACCTTGGTCGGCGGCTTTGCCGGCATCATGCAGGCCGACGCTTTTGCGGGCTTCAACCGCCTGTACGAAAAGGGCGCCATCGTCGAGGCGGCGTGCTGGGCGCACGGGCGCAGGAAGTTCTACGAGCTGGCGCAGTTGAAGAAGGCACCCATCGCCATCGAGGCGGTGACCCGCATCGACTCCCTGTTCGCCATTGAGCGCGACATCGCCGGGCTGCCGGTGGAGGAGCGCCTCGCCGCCCGCGCCGCGCGGTCGCGGCCGCTGATCGACGACCTAGCCACCTGGCTGCAGCACAAGCGGGCCGGGCTGTCGGGCAAGTCGGACACCGCCAAGGCCATGGACTATTTGCTGAAACGCTGGCCGGCCTTCACCCGGTTCCTGGCGGATGGCCGCGTCGATCTGTCCAACAACGCGGCGGAGAGGGCCTTGCGCGGCATCTCTGTGGGGCGGAAGAATTGGACCTTCGCCGGCTCCGATGCCGGCGGCCGTCGCGCCGCCGCCCTCTACACCCTGATCGAGACCTGCAAACTCAACGGCATCGACCCGCGCGCCTGGCTGGCCGACGTGCTGGAGCGCCTGCCGGGACATCCCGCCAAACGCATCGACGACTTGCTGCCGTGGAATTGGAACGGCCAAACAGGCACACTGCCGGCATGAGCTACCCAGCCAAATCCGCCTTCGAGAGCTTCAACGAGATCGCCAGCGTCCGCATCGAACTGGCGGGCAGCGATCCGCTGATCTGGCGCGAGGTCGAGGTGCCAACCTCGATCACCCTGAAAGCCCTCCACGACGTCATCCAGGCCGTCATGGGATGGTTCGATTGCCATCTCTGGGAATTCACTATCGCCGAACGGCGATATGGATTGCCCCCGGACGAGGATTGGGGAACCGAACCGCGCCTTGAAGCCGCCAAGGTGCGCCTGCGAGACGTGGTGAATCCCGGATGCACCGACATCCGCTATCTCTACGATTTCGGCGATTCGTGGGAGCACCGCCTCACGGTGACCAATATCCGTCAGGGCGATCCCGACCGTTCCTATCCGCGCTATGTCGACGGCGAGAAAAACGCTCCCCCGGAAGATTGCGGTGGTCTCCCGGGATTCTACGAAATTCTCGCGGCTGTCGCCGATCCGGACCATCCCGATCATGCGGAAGTGCTGGACTGGTTTGACGACTACGATCCCGACACCTTCGACGACCTGCCCATCAAGTACGCCCTGGGCCGCATCGCCAATCAGCGTAACGCCGCCAAGGTGCGTCTCATCAAGAAGAACACGACGCAGTCACAGGGCTGATCAAGGCTAAAATCAGCGGCCTTCACCGGACGGATACGACAAAAGAACCAAGAACGCTGGTGCAGGGGAAGCGATATGTCGTAGTGCTTCCACTCATACAGATACGGCGGCCGGGCCTCGACATCCTCGAAAAGATCGCCGTTGCCACCTATGAAGGTGTACGCCGCGTCCCAGGGGTCATTCCTGAGCGGGTCAAAGCCGACATAGAGCTTCGGGACCCGCGCGCCTGGCCAAGTCTGCCCGAACTCGTCCTCCGGCCTCCAGAAACTCAGGGCAAAGGTGATCGTGCCCAGTGGCGCGAGACGGCTGCCATTCATCCTGGACTTCAGGCTGTAAGCCTCCACCAGTTGACCTTCTCCCCGAAAACCGGTCCACACGGAGGGTGAGTTTCCCGTAGCATC
>CAZFRK010000445.1:0-1851 GCA_964521375.1 uncultured Rhodobacterales bacterium | reverse complement strand
AGCCCGCTCACCGGCGGCATCAAGGAGTCCAACTCCGGCGGCCTCGTGTCCCAGAAGCTCGCCCGCCTGGGCATCGGCGGTATCGTCCTCGAAGGCAAGCCCGAGGCCGACGCGCCCTTCATGTGCATCCATCTCGACAAGGACGGCGTCACCATCTCCGACGCTCCCGGCGACGTCATGATGGACAACTACGAGTACGCCAAGATCCTCGACGCCCAGTTCGGCGGCAAGGCCTGCGTCGCGCTGACCGGCCCCGCGGGCTGCCAGTGCCTCAAGACCGCCACCATCCAGTTCACCGACCCCGAAGGTCGCCCCGCACGCTCCGCCGGTCGCGGCGGCATGGGCGCCGTCATGGGCTCCAAGAAGGTCAAGGCCCTGATCGTCGACGACAAGGGCGCCCCCGGCATCGAATACGCCGACAAGGACGCCTTCAAGGACGCCGTCAAGAAGTGGGTCGGCATCCTCAAGGGACACCCCGTCACCTCCCAGGGACTGCCCACCTACGGCACCGCCGTGCTCGTCAACGTCATCAACGAGGCGGGCGCACTGCCCACCAAGAACTTCCGCTTCGGTCAGTTCGAACACGCCGCCGACATCTCCGGCGAAAAGATGTTCGAGACCATCGAAGCCCGCGGCGGCAAGCCCACCGAAGGCTGCCACCCCGGCTGCATCATCCAGTGCTCCCAGAAGTACGTCGCCAAGAACGGCGACTACATCACCTCCGGTTTCGAATACGAAACCATCTGGGCCTTCGGCGCCAACTCCCTCATCAATGACCTCGACATCATCGCCCAGATGGACCGCGTCTGCGACGAAAAGGGCATGGACACCATCGAGATCGGCAACACCGTCGCCATCGCCATGGAAGGCGGCCTCATCCCCTGGGGTGACGGGCCCGCCGCCCTGGAACTGCTCAAGAAGGTCGGCACCAACGACCCCCTGGGCCGCATCATCGGCAACGGCGTCGTCTTCACCGGCGATGCCCTCGGCGTCGATCGCCTGCCCGTGGTCAAGAACCAGTCCATGCCCGCCTACGACCCCCGCGCCGTCAAGGGCGTCGGCGTGACCTACGCCACCACCCCCATGGGCGCCGACCACACCGCCGGCTACGCCGTGGCCCAAAACATCCTCAAGGTCGGCGGCGATATCCCGCCCCTGTCCAAGGAAGGCCAGGTCGAAGTCTCCAAGGCCCTGCAGATCGCCACCGCCGCCGTGGACAGCGCAGGCTTCTGCCTCTTCGTCGCCTTCGCCGTCCTCGATAGCGCCGAAGCCCTCGACGTCGTCGCCGATATGCTCACCGCACGCTACGGCGCCAAGGCCACCGTCGCCGATATCCTCGCCCTCGGCGAGGCCGTCCTCAAGGACGAAATCGACTTCAACGAGCGCGCTGGCTTCACCAAGAAGGACGACCAGCTCCCCCGCTGGATGCGCGAAGCCCTGCCGCCCCACAACGTCTCCTGGGACTTCACCGTCGAAGAACTCCAGGGCGCCAAGGTCTGAACCACAACCTGACCAGCAAAACAGCCCCCGCCGCGCAAACGGCGGGGGCTTTTGTTTGGCCAATCCGCAAAACAGAGACCCCTACCGCGAACCAGACCACCGGACGAGGCGGAGCGGGGCGAGGAGAGGCGAGGCGGGATAGGCCGGGCGAGCGGAGGGCGAAGGCGAGGAGGACGGGGAGATGTGCCGAGGGCGAGAAGGGTGAGGATGGGGAGGTTTGTTGGGGAGATGACGCGGAAGAGACGGCACCGGCGGACGAAGGCGGCGGCGCGAAGGACGGAACGTTAGCCTCCGGCGGCTCAAGGGCTATGGCCCTTGAGAATCCCGACTAGTAGCGCGAGGAAGAGCGGC
>CAZFRK010000444.1:0-1853 GCA_964521375.1 uncultured Rhodobacterales bacterium | reverse complement strand
TGATGGCGTCCTGCTCCCCGGTCTTGGCGCGCGCTTCCTTCATGCGCTCGGGGTATTTGCGCAGGTCGCGGAATTTCAGGGGATCCTCGGCCACCTTGGGCAGTTCGATGCGCTTGTACGCCCCGTCGTCGAACAGGATGTCCAGGCGCGTCTTCACCGGCAGGCGCATGTGGTGGTCGCAATGCGGGCAGACCTGGAGGTTCTTTTCCAGCTCGCGGTGGAACACCATCTGTTCGCACCCCGGGCATTTCACCCACAGATTGTCCGGCACCTCACGCGGGCGCACGAGATTCTGAATCTTCGGGCGAACGAAGTTGGTCAGCCAATTCATGGTCGGTCGAGGATCCCTGATTGAGCGCCCGCGCCTTTAGGACCGGGCCGTGCGCACACCCTGCGACAGGCCGCGCACGAAGTCGAGAACTTCCGACGCCGCGCCCGGTTTGACGGTGCCGTCGGCGGCGACGGCGTCGGCCACCCGCTGAACGACCGCCGAGCCGACGACGGCGGCGTCGGCGATGCGGGCCATGGCCGCCGCCTGCTCCGGCGTCTTGATGCCGAAGCCGATGGCGATGGGCAGGTCGGTCTTGGCGCGCAGGCGTTGGACGGCCCGCGCCACCACGGCCTCGTCGGCGGAGGCGGTGCCGGTGATGCCGGTGATGGAGACGTAATACAGGAACCCGCCCGCCTGCTCCAGAACCTTGGGCAGACGATCGTCGGTGGTCGTCGGCGCGGCCAGGAAGATGAGGTGCAGGCCGTGCTCGGCCAGATGGCCGGTCAGTTCGTCGGCTTCCTCGGGCGGCAGGTCGACGATGATGACCCCGTCCATGCCCGCGGCGGCGGCCTCGGCGGCGAACCTGGCCGGACCCTTGGCGTAGATGGGGTTGTAGTAGCCCATCAGGACCACCGGCGTTTCCTTGTCGGTCCGGCGGAAGGCGCGCAGGGTTTCAAGCGTGCGGTCCAGCGACCCGCCCGCCTTCAGGGCGCGCTGTCCGGCGGCCTGGATGGCCGGACCGTCGGCCATGGGATCGGAGAAGGGAATCCCCAGTTCGATGATGTCGGCCCCGGCGGCGGGCAGGCCCGTCAGGATCTCGAGCGCCGTGTCGTAGTTCGGATCGCAGGCCATGGTGTAGGTGACGAGACCGGCGCGGCCTCGCGCCTTCAGGTCGTCGAAGCGGCGGGTCAGGCGGTTGACCACGGCGGTGACGCTGGTGCTGTTGGTCATCACAGGTCCACTCCCATGGCTTGGGCGACGGTATTGACGTCCTTGTCCCCGCGTCCCGACAGATTGACCACCATGACGTGATCGTCGGGCAGATCCGGGGCGATCTTCATGGCGTGGGCGATGGCGTGCGACGATTCCAGCGCCGGAATGATGCCTTCCTTCTCGGTCAGCGTCTTGAAGGCGGCGACGGCCTCGTCGTCGGTGACCGAGACGTAGTCCACCCGCCCGCTTTCATGCAGCCAGGAATGCTCCGGCCCGATGCCCGGATAGTCCAGACCGGCGGAGATGGAATAGGCTTCCTCGATCTGGCCGTTCTTGTCCTGCAACAGGTAGGTCCGGTTGCCGTGCAGGACGCCCGGCTTGCCGCCGGTCAGGCTGGCGGCGTGTTCGTCGGTGTCCAGGCCGCGTCCGGCGGCCTCGACGCCGATGATCTTCACCTCCGGCACGTCCAGATAGGGATGGAACAGGCCCATGGCGTTGGACCCGCCGCCGATGCAGGCGACCAGGGAATCGGGATTTTCCCGGCCTTCCAGTTCGGCCAACTGGGTCTTGGTCTCCTCGCCGATGACGCACTGGAAATCGCGCACGATGGCCGGATAGGGGTGCGGCCCGGCGACCGTGCCGATCAGGT
>CAZFRK010000443.1:0-1854 GCA_964521375.1 uncultured Rhodobacterales bacterium | reverse complement strand
TCTTCCACCTGATGACCCACGCCTTCTTCAAGGCGCTGCTGTTCCTGGGCGCCGGGTCGGTCATCCACGCCATGTCCGACGAGCAGGACATGCGGAAGATGGGCGGCATCGCGGGCAAGATCAAATTCACCTACATGGTGATGCTGATCGGCACCCTGGCGCTGACCGGCTTCCCCTTCCTGTCGGGGTACTACTCCAAGGACATGATCCTGGAGGCGGCCTTCGCGGCCCACACCGGCGTCGGCTTCTACGCCTACTGGATGGGTATCGCCGCGGCCTTCCTGACGTCCTTCTACTCCTGGCGTCTGATGATCATGACCTTCCACGGCAAGTCGCGCGCCGACGAATACGTCATGAGCCACGTCCATGAGAGCCCGGCGACGATGCTCGTTCCGCTGCTGGTCCTGGCCATCGGCGCCGTCGGCGCCGGCTATCTGGGCTACGACCTCTTCGTCGGCGAGGGACGCGAGATGTTCTGGGCCGACGCCATCCGGGTGCTGGAGGCCAACGACAGCATCGAGGGGGCGCATCACGTGCCCGGCTGGGCCGCCTGGATGCCCTTCGTGATGATGGTGTCCGGCTTCGCCCTGGCCGTCCTCATGTACAAGCTGGCGCCGAGCCTGCCCGGCAAGCTGGCCTCCGCCTTCCGTCCGGTCTACCTGTTCCTCTTGAACAAGTGGTACTTCGACGAACTCTACGACCGCGTCTTCGTGCGCCCGGCCTTCGCGCTCGGTCGCGGGTTGTGGAAGGGCGGCGACGGCGCGCTGATCGACGGCGTCGGCCCGGACGGGGTGGCGGCGGCGACGCGGGACATCGCCCGGCGGGTGGTCCGACTGCAGACGGGCATGCTCTACCACTACGCTTTCGCAATGATCATCGGCGTGGCGGTCTTCGTCACCTGGTACATGATTCGCAGCGCGGGATAAGGACAGATGACCGACTATCCTCTTCTTTCGATCGTCACCTTCCTCCCGCTGGTGGGCGTCTTCTTCATCCTCTTCGTTCGCGGGGATGACGAGATCGTGGCGCGTAACGCGCGCAACGTGGCCCTGCTGACGTCGGTGGTGACCTTCCTGGTTTCGCTCTTCGTCTGGACGGGCTTCGACCCGGCCACGCACGAGTTCCAGTTCGTCGAGAAGGCGGCCTGGCTGCCCGACTACAACATCAACTACCACATGGGCGTGGACGGCATTTCCGTCTTCTTCGTCCTGCTGTCCACCTTCCTGACGCCGCTGTGCATCCTGTCCGCGTGGCAGGCCGTGCAGAAGCGCGTCAAGGAATACATGATCGCCTTCCTGGTCCTCGAGACCCTGATGGTCGGCATGTTCTGCGCCCTGGACTACGTCCTCTTCTACATGTTCTTCGAGGGCGTCCTGATCCCGATGTTCATCATCATCGGCGTGTGGGGCGGCGCGCGCCGCGTCTACGCGGCTTTCAAGTTCTTCCTCTACACGCTGTTCGGCTCGGTCCTGATGCTGGTGGCGCTGCTGGCCATGTACTACGTGGCGGGCACCACCGACATTCCGACCCTGATGGCGACCCAGTTCCCGGCCCAGATGCAGATATGGCTGTGGCTGGCCCTGTTCGCCTCCTTCGCCGTGAAGGTGCCGATGTGGCCGGTTCACACCTGGCTGCCCGACGCACACGTCGAGGCGCCGACCGCCGGGTCCGTCATCCTGGCGGGCGTGCTCCTGAAGATGGGCGCCTACGGCTTCCTGCGCTTCTCGGTGCCGATGCTGCCGATCGCCACGGACTTCTTCACGCCGCTGGTGTTCACGCTGTCCATCGTGGCGGTGATCTACACCTCGCTGGTGGCGCTGGTGCAGGAAGACATGAAGAAGCTGATCGCCTATT
>CAZFRK010000442.1:0-1859 GCA_964521375.1 uncultured Rhodobacterales bacterium | reverse complement strand
ATCCCGGCGTGTTCCAGGGACTGCTCGGTGATGTTGCCGGTCAGCCCCTTGGGCCTCAGGTCGACGAGCATCAGGTGGGTGTCGGTGCCGCCGGACACGATATCCAGGCCGCCCTTGACCAGTTCGTCGGCCAGTACCTGGGCGTTGGCCACGACCTGCTGGGCGTAGGCCTTGAATTCCGGGCGTAGCGCCTCGCCGAAGGCCACAGCCTTGGCGGCGATGATGTGCATGAGCGGGCCGCCCTGCAGCCCCGGGAAGACGGCGGAATTGATCTTCTTGCCGATTTCGGGGTTGTTGGACAGCACCATGCCGCCGCGCGGGCCACGCAGGGTCTTATGGGTGGTGGTGGTGACGACATCGGCGATGGGCAGCGGGCTGGGATGGACGCCCCCGGCGACCAGACCCGCGAAATGGGCCATGTCGACCATCATGAAGGCGCCGACCTTGTCGCAGATCTCGCGGAACCGCTTGAAGTCGATGACGCGCGGATAGGCCGAGCCGCCGCAAATGATGATCTTGGGCTTGTGCTCCAGGGCTAGGCTCTCGACCTCGTCATAGTCGATCTGGGCATCTTGCTGACGGACGCCATACTGGACGGCGTTGAACCACTTGCCCGACTGCGCCGGAGGGGCACCGTGCGTCAGGTGGCCGCCGGCGGCCAGGCTCATGCCCATGATGGTGTCGCCCGGCTTGACCAGGGCCTGGAACACGGCCCCGTTGGCCTGGGCGCCGGAGTGCGGCTGGACGTTGGCGTACTCGCAGCCGAACAGGGTCTTGGCGCGTTCGATGGCGAGGCTTTCGGCCACGTCGACGCATTCGCAGCCGCCGTAGTAGCGACGACCGGGATAGCCCTCGGCGTACTTGTTGGTCAGGACGGACCCGGCGGCCTCGAGAACGGCGCGCGACACGATGTTCTCGGAGGCGATCAGTTCGATCTGGGTCTTCTGGCGCTTCAGTTCGTCGCGCAGCGACCCCATCAGATCCGGGTCGGCGTCGGCGACACCCTGGGTGAAGAACGTGCTGGGAACGGCGTAGGTCATCGGCGATCAGTCCTTTAGGGGGGATCGGGGGGAAGGCTCGAACGCCTTCAGCTCATCTTCGCGACGCGACCGGCGTGGCGACCGCCTTCGAACTCCGTGGACAGGAAGATGTCGAGGCAATCCTTGGCGATCTCGACGCCGGTGGTGCGGCCGCCGAAGACGATGACATTGGCGTCGTTGTGCTGGCGGCAGAGGCGGGCGCCGAAGGCGTCGTGCACCAGGGCGGCGCGGATGTGGCGGTAGCGGTTGGCGGCGATGGAGATGCCGATGCCGGTGCCGCACATCAGAACGCCGCGATCGGCCTTGCCGTCGGCGATCGCCTGGGCCATGCGGTCGGCGAAATCCGGATAGTCGACCGAGGCGGCGCCCTCCGTGCCAAGGTCCAGAACCTCGTACCCGCGGCTTTCCGCGTGGGCCTTCAGGTCGGCCTTCAAATCAAGCGCCCCATGGTCCGAGGCGAAGGCGATCACGGTCTTGGACATGGCGCGGCTCCTGAAAAAGCGGTGTCGGGCCGGACGCGCGGCCTGCTTCCATCCCGGCGCCCCGTCGGGAACGCCGTCATTCCGAGGTTCCCGGCGGGGACCTCATTCTTTCATGGTCCCCCGCGGGGACGTAACCCCTTGGTGGTCCCCTGCGGGGACCGGGCGTCCTCATAGCACAGGCGAAGCCCCCTGCCAACGGACCGGCGCCCCCATTTTCCACCGCGAGTAATTGGAGACAACCCAGAGTATTTCGCCTCGGAAAAGACGAGCATCTTGTTTGACAACTACCGATACTTTGACGACAATAATCACCATACACCCGAAGGACAAATGGAGT
>CAZFRK010000441.1:0-1861 GCA_964521375.1 uncultured Rhodobacterales bacterium | reverse complement strand
AGGCGTTGAGGCTCTGGCGGGAGCCGCGCCAATTGTCGACGTGGTGCTTGGTGAAGGGCAGGCCCGTCAGCTCGAAGAAGCGCGGCCAGCCGATACGGTCGATCCATTCACCCATGCGTTCCCAGGGACGGGCGTCCTCCTTGTAGGCGTAGAGGATCTTCTTGACGGTCTCGGCGGCTTCCGGCCACCGCGGGGCGTTGTTCGGAATGTCGGCGGCGACCAGCTTGTGGAAGGTCGGGCGCGACCGCGTCGAGGAGTGCTTGCCGCCGACCCAGATGGCCAGCTTGGAGTGTTCGGGGTCGTTGATCTGCATCGGCGGGCAGGGCGGGTAGCAGGCGCCGCAGCAGACGCACTTCTTTTCGTCCACTTCCAGCGACGGCTTGCCGTTGACCATGGCCGGACGGATGGCCGCCACCGGGCAGCGGGCGACGACGCTGGGGCGTTCGCACATGTTGGCGACAAGATCATGATTGATCTTCGGCGGTTTGGTGTGCTGGACGTTGATGGCGATGTCGCCCTGGCCGCCGCAGTTGATCTGGCAGCACGAGGTGGTGATCTTCACCCGGTTGGGCATTTCCTCGCGCTTGAACTCTTCGTACAGCTCGTCCATCAGCGCCTTGACCACGCCCGAGGCGTCGGTGCCGGGAATGTCGCAGTGCAGCCAGCCCTGGGTGTGGGAGATCATGGACACCGAGTTGCCGGTGCCGCCCACCGGGAAGCCCTCGCTTTCCAGGGTGGCGATCAACGGGTCCACCTTGTCGGCGGAAGAGACCATGAACTCGATGTTCGAGCGCGTCGTGAAACGGACGTGCCCCTCGGCGAAGCGGTCGGCGATGTCGGCCAGCTTGCGCACCGTATAGACGTCCATCTGGCGCTGGGTCCCGGCCTTGACGGTCCAGATCTCGTCGCCCGACTTGGCGACGTGATGCAGGACGCCGGGACGCGGCCGGTCGTGCCACGACCATTGGCCGTAATTCTTCCGCATGAGCGGATGCATGAACGGAAACGGATCCGGCGCGCCGCTTTCGATGGGATGACGCAGTTCGGTCATGATGGGTCAGCCTCCCTCTTGTCTTTTTTATTCGGCGGCGGCGGCGTCGGACGCGCCACCTTTCCGGTCGTTCCACTTGGCCGCTTCCTCCGCCCAGTCGTCCATGCGGACGTAGGAGTTGGTGCGCGGGTGGCGGATCATGTTGGGGTCGACCTCCAGGCCGATGCCTTCCAGGAAGTTGACCAGACCGATGCGTTCGATCATCTCGCCGCAGCGTTCATGGTCGAGCGCGTTCTCGGCGAAGAAGTCGATGACGCTGGTGGCGATTTCCAGCAGCTTCTCGTAGTCCTCCTCGGACTCCAGCTTCATGAAGGGAACCACCACGGTGCCCATCAGGTCGCCGATCTTCAGGGTGCGCTTGCCGCCGATGAGGATGGTGATGCCCTTGTCGTCGCCCGGCTTCAGCGCCTTGGTCATGACGTTGACGCAGTGCATGCAGCGGACGCAGGACGGGTTGTCGACGGCCAGGGTGTCGTCGTCGTTGAGCGACAGGGCGTTGGTCGGGCAGAGGGTGACGACCTGGTCGATCATCCACTTGCGACCGTACTTCTCGACGTACTTGGCGACTTCGGCCTGATCGACCTTCATGTCGTCGCGCCAGGTGCCGAGGACGGCGAAGTCCGAGCGGTGGGTGGCGTTGACGCAGTCGTTGGCGCAGCCCGAGAACTTGAACTTCATCTTGTAGGGCAGCGACGGACGATGCATGTCGTCCAGCGTGTTGTTGATGATGGTGCGCAGGGCCTTCTGCTCGTCGAAGCAGGACTGCTCGCAGCGCGCCGCGCCGACGCAGGACATGGAGGTGCGGATGCC
>CAZFRK010000440.1:0-1874 GCA_964521375.1 uncultured Rhodobacterales bacterium | reverse complement strand
GCCGCCGATGGTCAGGTCGTCGGCGACAGCGATGATGTCGATGGTGCCGTCCATGGTCACGGTCGCCGTCGGCGCCGCCGTGCCGCTGGAGCGCGGGCCGTTGTCCACGACCTGCATGGTCATGGCGTAGTCCACCGTCTGGGCGTTGTAGTCGCTGTCGGCGGGCGGCGTGAAGACCAGGCGGCCCAGCGAGGCGTCGATGGCCAGACCGCCGTTGCCGTCGTCGGTGAAAGCCGAGGCGGCCAGCGTATAGGTGCCGTCGCCGTTGTCGACGAACAGCCCCGCGTTGGCCGGGTCCGCGGGCTGCCAGCTCAGCGTCCCCGCCGAGGCGTCGCCGTGGGCGGTGAAGTCGAAGGTGATGACGCTGCCCGTCACCAGGCTTTCCGAACCGTCCGCCGACGGCGTGATGACCGGGTCGACGACGATGGTGCCGTCGCCGCCATCGGCCTTGGTGGCGTCCTCGTAGCCGCTGTCGCTGGCGGCGATGGACCAGGCGTTGACCACCGGGTCCACGGAGATGGAGATGCTGGCCGTTTCCTCGGCCACGTCCGGGGTGCCGTCACCGGCGGCGTTGGCGCCCGGCGTCAGGTCGTCGGCGTCGCCGCTCTGGAAGTCGGTGTCCTCGACCCGCGTCTTGAGGGTGAAGTCGATGGTGCCGCTGGCCGTGCCGTCGTCCCACGACACCGCCAGGTCGTCCAGGTTCCCGGACTGCCACAGGCCGCTGACGTCATAGGTCTGCGGGTCGGCGGAGGCATCCGCCGGGGACAGGGTGACATAGGAGCCGTCGGCCTGCTTGACGGCGATGGAGGCCGCCGCCGGAACCCCTTCCAGGGTCACGGTGACGGTCATGCCGCTGGTGCCGGACTTGCTGTCCAGGGCCACCTGCAATTCGGTGAGGTCGGTCCAGGTGCCTTCGCTGCCGGTCTTGGTGACGCCGGTCACCGAGGGGTCGTGGACGCCCACGTCCACATGCACCGTGTCGACCGTCCAGGCCTGCTCCGCCGCGCCCTCGTAGTCGCCCTGGGCGTTCTCGCTCATGGCCTCGGTGCTGACCGCCACCAGATCGACCGAGAAGTCGTCGGAGGTGCCTTCGGGCAGATAGACTTGAAGCTTCGACTGGATGTCGGCGATGACGCTGCTGTCGGTGATGGTGATCACGAAATCACCGGCCCCGATCGACGGCGCGGCGTCGGTCTCGAAACCCGAGGCGCTGTTCAGGGTGACGGTTTCGCCCGCGCCGAGGCGGGTGATGGTCAGGCCGCTGCTGATGCCGTCGACGCGAATGTCGCCGTCGGCGGGCACGCCCTTCACGTAAAGGGTCAGGCTTTCCGAGCCGTCGGTGTCGCCGAGCGCCAGATTGTTGCCGATGGTCACCCATTCGCCGGGCAGGCCGCCCACGTCGGCGGTCGCCGACAGGGTCGGGTCGTCGGCGATGGCGGCGACCGTCACGGTGCCGTTGCCGGTGGTCACGGCGCGCGGATTGTTGTCGTTGTCCACCACCTTGGCGTCGACCGTATAGGCGGCATCGACGTCGGAGTCCCCGGTCGGCTGGAAGGTCAGGCCGCTGACGGTGTAAAGGCCGGTGGCGGCGTCGAAGGACACATGGCTGTCGGAGACCGAGATCGAGTACTGGCCGTCCGTCTCGCCGCCCGCGTCGACCACGGAGCCGTCGCTCCACCGCAGGATGCCCGGCGTCGCGGCGCCGTCGGCAAAGGCGATGTCGATGGTGCCGGTCAGCGATTCCGACCCGTCGATGTCGATCAACTGAACCTGAAGGTCCACGTCGATGGCCCCGGTCAGCGAATCTTCCGCCCCACTGCCGCCTGTCGTGATCGTCGCGTCGTCCGCCACGGCGGTGATGGTGATGGTGCCGT
>CAZFRK010000439.1:0-1889 GCA_964521375.1 uncultured Rhodobacterales bacterium | reverse complement strand
CTTTCGGGTGGCATTGACAGCGCCCTGACGGCGGCGGTCGCGGTTGATGCCCTGGGTGCCGATCGCGTGCGCGGGGTGATGATGCCGTCCCGGTTCACGAGCGTCGATTCCCTTGAGGACGCGGCGGAAAGCGCGGCGCTTGGCGCCGCCCGCCATGCCTTCGTCGCCGCCGCCATCGCCGCGGGCCTGCGGCGGGACCAGCGCCAGACCGCCACCACCACCGACCGCATCGACGCCCTGGCCCTGCATCCGTGGCTGGGGGTGCCGGTGTTCCTGGGCGCCATGTACCTGATGTTCCTTTGGACCATCCATATCGGCGGCGCCTTCGTCGATGCCTTCGACGGGGTCTTCGGCGCCCTACTGGTCGACGGCCTGGGCGGCATGATGGGAGACATCGGCCTGCCCGACTGGCTGGTGGTGATCGTCGCCGACGGCCTGGGGCGCGGCGTCCAGACCATCGCCACCTTCATTCCCATCATCGCCTGCCTCTACCTGTTCCTCGCCGTGCTGGAGGAATCGGGCTACATGGCGCGCGCCGCCGTGGTCATGGATCGCTTCATGCGCGGCATCGGCCTGCCGGGAAAGGCCTTCGTGCCGCTGATCGTCGGCCTGGGCTGCAACGTGCCCGCCGTCATGGCCGCGCGGACGTTGGAGAACCCCGACGACCGCAAGGCGACCATCGCCATGACGCCCTTCATGTCCTGCGGCGCCCGCCTGCCGGTCTATGCCCTCTTCGCCGCCGCCTTCTTTCCCACCAACGGGCAGAATCTGGTCTTCCTGCTCTATCTGCTGGGAATCGCCGTGGCGGTCCTGACCGGCTACGTCCTGAAGCGTACGCTTTTTTCCGGGCGCGCCGCGCCGCTGCTGGTGGAACTGCCGTCCTATCAGGCGCCCGCCCTGTCGTCGGTCCTGCGGCGCACCGGCGACCGCGTGGCCTCCTTCATCCTCGACGCGGGCAAAGTGATCGTGCCGGTGGTCATGGTGCTGTCGGTGCTGAACGCCGTGACCCTGGACCTGCGCGTCACCCGCGAAGGCGCCGCCGACACCATCCTGGCCACCGTCAGCAAGGCGGTGACGCCACTGTTCGCCCCCATCGGCATCGCCGAGGACAATTGGCCCGCCACGGTCGGCCTGGTCACCGGCCTGTTCGCCAAGGAAGCCGTCGTCGGCACCCTGGACGCCCTGTACAGCGCCCAGGTCGAGACCGCCGCGCCGCCGCCGGTGGGGACGGCGGTGGCCGATGCCCTGGCGACCATTCCCGACAACCTGGGCGCCCTGGCCGGGGCCTTGCTCGACCCGCTGGGTATCGGCGTCGGCGATCTGGGGACCGTGGAGACCGCCGCCGGGGAGCAGGGCGTCAACGTCGCCACCTTCGGCGCCCTGACCCACAACTTCGACGGCGGGGCAGGCGCCTTCGCCTATCTGGTCTTCGTGCTGCTCTACGCGCCCTGCGTCGCCACCGTGGCCGCCATCCGGCGCGAGGCGGGCGGTGTCTGGACCTGGTTCACCCTGGCCTGGAGCACCGGCATGGGGTTCGCCTTCGCGACGCTGGTCTACCAGGGACTGACCTTCGGGCGCCATCCGGGCGGCTCGACCCTGGCCATCGGGCTGGTCCTGGCCGCCTTCGCCGCCGCCGTCCTGGTCCTGCGCAAGACCGGCGGGGCGCTCAAGCTGGCGGCGGAAAAGGCCTCCCCGGCCTGCGGAGGCTGTTCCAAATGCGGCCCGCCGACCTTCCCGACGGCGGGTAGCGGCGGCGGCTGCCACTGACGACCACCGTGACCACCGTGACCCGCGCGGTCAGGGCTTGGCCGCCGCCAGGACGAACAGGTCATGGGGCGTCAGGGTGATGTCCAGGGCCAGCTTGATGCCCATGCCGAGGACCATCAGGG
>CAZFRK010000438.1:0-1903 GCA_964521375.1 uncultured Rhodobacterales bacterium | reverse complement strand
CGCCATGGAGATCATCCACGCCCTGGAACCGGCGCCGCGCGGCCCCTATTGCGGCACCTTGTTCCACCTGGGCGCCGATGGGGGGTTCGATTCCTCCATCCTGATCCGTAGTCTGGTCATCGGCCCGTCGGGGCGGGTGGCGCTGCAAGCCGGGGGCGGCATCGTGGCGGACTCCGATCCCGCCGCCGAGGTCGCCGAGGCCCTGACCAAGGCCAAGCCCCTGATCCGCGCCCTGTCGGGAGACGACACCCCATGCTCTGGCTCAACGACCGCCTGAGGACCCCGGAAGAGGCCCGAATCGATCCGGCGGATCGCGGCCTGCTGTTGGGTGATGGCCTGTTCGAGACCATGGCCGTGGTCGGCGGCACCATTCGCCGCCTGGACCGCCACATGGACCGCCTGCGCGACGGCTGCGCCTTGCTCGACCTGCCCCGTCCAGCCCGCGCCGAGGAGGCCATCGCCGCCGTCCTGGCCGCCAACGGCCTGACGGATGGGGTGCTGCGCCTGACCTGGACGCGCGGCCCCGGCCCGCGCGGCGTCCTGCCCCCGGCCAATGCGACGCCGACGCTTCTGGTGACGGGCGTCGCCGGGCATCCCCCGCGCACACCGGTCACGCTGACGACGGCCACCGTCACCCGGCGCAACGAACGGTCCCCGACCAGCCGGGTGAAGTGCCTCAGCTATCTGGACAATGTCCTGGCCCGCCAAGAGGCCGCGGCGAAGGGCGCCGACGACGCGGTTCTGCTGAACACCCAAGGCCGGGTGGCCGAAACCACCATCGCCAACCTCTTCCTTCGCCTGGATGGAACGTGGGTGACGCCGCCCGTCGCCGACGGCTGCCTGCCCGGCGTCATGCGGGCGAGCCTGTTGGAGGGCGGACTGGCGGAAGAGCGGAGCCTGGCGCCCGACGACCTGATCGCCGCCGACGCGGCCTGCGTCACCAACGCCACCGGCATCCGGGCGGTGTTGTCCATCGACGGGCGTCCCCTGAGCGGACAGGGCCTTCAGGCCGACCGCTCATCCCAATTACCCATCTTGCACCCGTAGCCCGCATCCGTTACACAGACCGGACGTGGTGATTTGGCGACCGGCTTGCGGCCACGGGAAAAACAAACGCTAAAAGGTTTCGGCCCGGTGCTCCCCTGGAGCCGCCGGCCCAGACCCAGCCGGTCAGGGCTTTGGCGAAGAGGAAGGGCCAGACCATGACCGAATTCCGTTCCACCGTTCCCTCATCCGACGTGCTGGCGGGCTGCCGTCCGGAGACCAAGCTGGTCCACGGCGGCGGGCGCCGCTCCCAGTTCGACGAGACGTCGGAGGCTTTGTTCCTCAATTCGGGCTACGTCTACGAAAGCGCCGAACAGGCGGAAGCCGCCTTCGACGGCACGGTGAACCACGACGTCTATTCGCGCTTTTCCAACCCCACCATCCGCATGTTCGAAGATCGTCTGGCCCTGCTCGACGGCGCCGAATGCTGCCGCGCCACGGCGACCGGCATGGCGGCGGTCTTCGGGGCCATCGCGCCGCTGGTCAGGCAGGGCGACCGGGTGGTCGCCGCGCGCGCCCTGTTCGGGTCCTGTCGGCACATCCTGGCCAACATCCTGCCCCACTGGGGGGTGGAGGTGGTCTTCGTCGACGGCACCGACCCGAGCGCCTGGGCCGAGGCCCTGAAGACCCCGGCGGCCCTGGTGTTCCTGGAAACCCCGGCCAATCCGACGCTGGATATCGTCGATCTGACGGCGGTCGCCGATTTGGCCCACGCCGCCGGGGCCAAGGTGGTGGTGGACAACGCCTTCGCCACGTCCATCCTTCAGCGTCCGTTGGAGCAGGGCTGCGACATCGTCACCTATTCGGCCACCAAGTACATCGACGGCCAGGGCCGCTGCCTGGGCGGCGCCGTCCTGGG
>CAZFRK010000437.1:0-1960 GCA_964521375.1 uncultured Rhodobacterales bacterium | reverse complement strand
GTGACGCGCTGGCGTTCCTTCTTGCCCTGGTCGCGGCTGTCCAGGTTGTAGCGGTGGGCCAGGGCCAAAGCGGCGGGGCCAAGGAAGTCCGGGTTCAGCGCCACCTGCGGGCAGGCCGAGTAACAGAGCAGGCAGTTGATGCAAAGCGTGTGGTGCTTGAACCGCTTGAGCTGCTTGGGAAGCTGCAGGTACTCGCCCTCGTCGATGGGCTTCTCGCTGTCGCGGATGATCCACGGCTTGATGGCTTCCAGACGATCCATGAAACCGTCCAGGGTGACCACTAGGTCCTTCTCGATGGGGAAGTTGCGCAGCGGCTCGACCCGGATGGTGCCCGGCATGTAGTCGCGGACGAAGGCCTTGCAGGTCAGGACCGGCGTGCCGTTGACCATCATGCCGCAGGAGCCGCAAACCGCCATGTGGCAGGACCAGCGGTAGGTGAGCGAGCCGTCGAGGTTGTCCTTGACCCAGTTCAGCGCGTCCAGGACCACCCAGTCCTCGTCATAGGGCACCTCGAAGGACTGGTAGTGCGGCTCGCTGTCCTTTTCGGGGTCGTAGCGCAGGACTTCGAGGGTGAAGGTATCGCTCATTTCGCGTCTCCCCCGTAAATGCGTTCGGCGGGCTGGGACTTGGTGATGACCACCGGCTTGTAGTCCACGCGCGGGGCGGCGTCGCCCTCCCGCCAGCAGAGGGTATGGGTCAGGAAATTCTGGTCGTCGCGTTGCGGGTGGTCGAGGCGCTGGTGGGCGCCGCGCGATTCCGTCCGCCGCAGTCCGGCGTGCGCCATGGTCTCGGCGACTTCCAGCATGTGGCTGAGTTCGAGGGCCTGGGTAAGGTCGGTGTTGAACACCCAGCTCTTGTCCTGGATGGCGACGTCGTGCCACCGCCTGCGCAGGTCGGCGATGGTCTCGACGGTCTGCTTCAGGCCCTCTTCGGTGCGGTAGATGCCGCAGCCCGCTTCCATGGTGTGGTGCATGGCCTCGCGCAATTCGGCGACGCTTTCGGTCCCGGCGGAGCGGTCGACCACGTCCTCGACGCGCTTGCGGGCCGCCTGGGCCTGGGCCAGGGCGTTGGTCTCGTTCGGCTCCGGCTGGCCCTTGGCCCAGGTCGCGGCGTTCTCGCCGGCGACCCGTCCGAAGACCAGGAGTTCGGCCAGCGAGTTGGAGCCGAGCCGGTTGGCGCCGTTGATGGAGACGCAGGCCACTTCACCGGCGCAATAAAGCCCCGGCAGGCTGGTGCCCGCGTTGATGTCGCTGGCGATGCCGCCCATGGTGTAGTGGATGACCGGGCGCACCGGAATGGGTTCGCGCACCACGTCGACGCCGACGTAGGACTTGGCGAGGTCGCGGATGAACGGCAGGCGGTCGGCGATATGCTTTTCGCCAAGATGCGTCAGGTCCAGGTGGACCACGCCGCCCCACTTGGAGTCGATCAGGCGCCCCTTCTGCTGCTCCTGCCAGAACGCCTGACTGAGACGGTCGCGCGGCCCCAGTTCCATGGCCTTCTTGCGCGGCCAGGGATCGGGCGGTCCCATGCCGTAATCCTGAAGGTAGCGGTAGCCGTCCTTGTTGCGCAGGACGCCGCCTTCGCCGCGCGCCGCCTCGGAGATCAGGATACCGGTCCCCGGCAGGCCGGTCGGGTGGTACTGCACGAACTCCATGTCCTGAAGGGCGGCCCCCGCCCGATAGGCCATGGCCATGCCGTCGCCGGTCTTGATCGCCCCGTTGGTGGTGAAGGGGAAGACGCGCCCCGCGCCACCGGTACAGAAAATGACCGCCTTGGCGATGAAGACCCGCGCCGCGCCGCTGGCCATGTCGTGGGCCAGGACGCCGACGGCGCGCCCGTCCTCGACCAGAAGGTCGGTGGTGTAGACCTCGTCGTGGCGCTCGATGGAGGGGTACTTGAGCGAGGTCTGGAAAAGCGTGTGCAGCAGGTGGAAGCCGGTCTTGTCGGCGGCGAACCA
>CAZFRK010000436.1:0-1962 GCA_964521375.1 uncultured Rhodobacterales bacterium | reverse complement strand
CGACGCCGCCAAGGTCAAGGCCGACTTCCTGTCCGCCGTCGCCGCCGGGGAAGAAACCAGCCCGCTGATCGACCGGGCCAAGGCCGCGGACCTCCTGGGCACCATGCTGGGTGGCTTCAACATCGTTCCGCTGATCCACCTGCTGAAGGACGACACGGTCGGCGCCATCGCCGCCGAGGGCCTGAAGAAGACCCTGCTGGTCTTCGACTACTTCCACGACGTCCAGCAGATGGCCGAGGCGGGCAACGCCAACGCCAAGGCGGTCCTCCAGTCCTGGGCCGACGCCGAATGGTTCACCTCCCGTCCCGCCGTGCCGGACAGCCTGACCCTGACCGTCTTCAAGGTGACCGGCGAGACCAACACCGACGACCTGTCCCCGGCCCCCGACGCCTGGAGCCGTCCGGACATCCCGCTGCACGCGCTGGCCATGCTGAAGAACCCGCGTCCGGGCATCGAGCCGGAAGAAGCCGGTGTTCGCGGCCCCGTGACGCTGCTTCAGGACATGAAGGCGAAGGGCAATCTGGTCGCCTACGTCGGCGACGTGGTCGGTACCGGCTCGTCCCGCAAGTCGGCCACCAACTCTGTCCTGTGGTGGACCGGCGAGGACATTCCCTTCGTCCCCAACAAGCGCTTCGGCGGCGTCTGCCTCGGCTCGAAGATCGCCCCGATCTTCTACAACACCATGGAAGACGCGGGCGCCCTGCCGATCGAACTGGACGTCTCCAAGATGGAGATGGGCGACGAGATCGAACTGCGTCCCTATGAGGGCAAGGCGCTGAAGAACGGCGAGGTGATCTCCGAATTCACCGTCAAGTCCGAGGTCATCTTCGACGAAGTGCGCGCCGGTGGCCGCATTCCGCTGATCGTCGGCCGCGGCCTGACGGCGCGCGCCCGCGAAGCCCTCGGTCTGGCGCCGTCGGACCTGTTCCGTCAGGCCGCCCAGCCCGCCGACACCGGCAAGGGCTTCTCGCTGGCCCAGAAGATGGTCGGTCGCGCCTGCGGCCTGCCGGAAGGCCAGGGCGTCCGTCCGGGCACCTACTGCGAACCCAGGATGACCACCGTCGGGTCCCAGGACACCACCGGCCCGATGACCCGCGACGAGCTGAAGGATCTGGCCTGCCTCGGCTTCCAGGCCGATCTGGTGATGCAGTCCTTCTGCCACACCGCGGCCTACCCGAAGCTGGTCGACGTGCAGACCCACAAGACCCTGCCGGGCTTCATCTCGACGCGCGGCGGCGTGTCCCTGCGTCCGGGCGACGGCGTCATCCACTCCTGGCTGAACCGTCTGCTGCTGCCCGACACGGTCGGCACCGGCGGCGACTCCCACACCCGCTTCCCCATCGGCATTTCCTTCCCCGCCGGATCGGGTCTGGTCGCCTTCGCCGCCGCCACCGGCGTCATGCCGCTGGACATGCCGGAATCGGTGCTGGTCCGCTTCAAGGGCGAGATGCAGCCGGGCGTCACCCTGCGCGACCTGGTCAACGCCATTCCGCTCTACGCCATCCGCCAGGGCCTGCTGACGGTGGAAAAGGCCGGTAAGAAGAACGTCTTCTCGGGCCGCATCCTGGAAATCGAAGGTCTGCCGGATCTGAAGGTCGAACAGGCCTTCGAACTGTCCGACGCCTCCGCCGAACGGTCGGCCGCGGCCTGCACCGTGCGCCTGAACGAAGCGCCGATCATCGAATACATGCGCTCCAACATCGTCCTCATGAAGTGGATGATCGCCAACGGCTACCAGGATGCCCGCACCCTGGAACGCCGCATCAAGGCGATGGAAGACTGGATCGCCAAGCCGGAGCTTCTGACCCCGGACGCCGACGCCGACTACGCCGCCGTCATCGAAATCGACCTGGCCGACATCGAGGAGCCGATCGTCGCCTGCCCGAACGACCCGGACGACGTGAAGTTGCTGTCCGAAGTCTCCGGGACCAAGATCGACGAGGTCTTCATCGGCTCCTGCAT
>CAZFRK010000435.1:0-1967 GCA_964521375.1 uncultured Rhodobacterales bacterium | reverse complement strand
TCCAGTAGGAATCCATGGTCAGGCGGAAGGGGTCCTCCCACTTCGACCAGTCGGTGATCTTGATGCCCTCGAAGGAATCGTAGGGAAACACCTTGTCCATCGGTTGGTAGCTCGTTTCCCAGTCCAGGCCTCGGGTCATCAAGGCGTATCTCTGTTTCAGACCCAGCTTTTTCGCTGCCATGTCTTGGACCTCCCAGTCCGTCGTCTTTTGGTTGTCCGTTTTCCGGTCGTTTGCTTGTCCGCCGCGCGTTAGGCGTCGGCGTGTTCCCAGGTCAGGGTGAAATAGTCGTCGTCTTCGTCCAGATTCCCGGCCATGGAGACCATCACCAGATGGAGTTCCTGAGGGTCCCACTCGCGACCGAGACGCTCCTCCACGGAGGCGCGCAGGATGGTCAGGCTGCCGTCCCGGTCGAGCTTCACGGCGCCGGGCATGATCATTTCCCGCACACCGGGATTGTCGGCCTTGATGGCCTCGATGATCGGGCGGGCGTCGTCGTTGGACATCAGGGTGATAGAGGCGACTTGGGCCATGGGGTCTTGCTCCTGTCTCGGCGGCTCAGAGGGCGAGGCCCAGTTTGCGGCAACGGGCGGAAAGGTCGTCCACGAGCTCGGTGACGGCGGCGCCGTCATCCCCGAGAACATGCGCCGACAGGGGTTTCGCGGCCTCGCCCACGCGAGCGATCCAATCCTTGGCCCAGCCGGAGATCAGGTCCTTGTTGGCCTGGCTTTCGGCGGCGGCGGTCTTGATGACGGCATCCACCCAGCGGATGTGTTCGGCCCGCCACTCGACCATGAACTCGGTCATCATGGAGATGGCGGCGCCGCCCTTGGACTGACCGGCGGCGTCGAAGACGTCGAAGACCAGGCCGTGCATCAGGCTGTCGATGACCAGGGCCTGGGCGACGAACAGCTCGAACCAGTCCTTGACCACCAGGCTGTCCTCGACCACCCGGCGCAGGCCCTGCCACCGCGGCGCCTCCATCCAGCAGGTCTTGGCGGCGTCCAGGCTGTCGCCGGTGCCGCCGTCCAGGACCAGACCCACGCGGCTGATGATCTGCGCCATGCCCAACTGATCGGCGGCGCCGAAGATGCACGGCGCGGTGATCGCCGTGCCGTAGCCGCGGTCGCAGATGGCGGTCATGTTCATGTTGCCGCCCCAGGCGACATGGCGCATGGGCAGCAGGTAATCCCGCACGGTCTGGCGCCAGGCGGCCTCCAGGCCGTCGGTCATCGACCGCTTCTCGACGAAGGCGAAGTTGCGGTCCACCGCCTGGTTCATGTTGGCGCGGGCGATGTTGTAGGTCGCGTAATAGTACTGGCGCGGGTCCTTCAGCGCGTACCAGTCCTCCATCTGGAGAGCGGTCTTGCGCGGGTCGTAGACCCAGTACTCCGGCTCCCACAGCGGCTTGTAGTGGAAATGGTCGGTCGGCTGGAGGTCGAAGGTGCCCTCTTCATACCGAGAGCTGGGCACATCCCCGCCCTTGCGGCGGGCGACATGGCCGAACGTGTGCCGCTTCGGCTCCACGTTCAGGGTTTTCAGGTCAATGGTCACGGAGGTCCTCCCTGAGGATGGCGCCGGTTTGCCCGGCGTGCCTTTTCAGTGGGTCAAGACGCATTCCCGGACTCCTCCGGGGTCCGATAGAGGCCCGGACGGCGTTCCGAGAGAATGCGCAGGTCTTCCAAGGAAAGGTCGGCGGCGCCCTGAACATCGGCTTTCTGGGCGGCGCAGAACTCGTCGAAGGCGGCGAACGGCATGACCAGTTCGACCGCCAGGTCTTCGTCCACGGCGAATTCGAATTCGACGTAGCGGCCCAGACGGGTTCCCAGGACACGCACACGCGGCGCCTTGGCGCCGGGCGTGAAGCCGCCGGGGGTGGTGGCGGAAGCCTGTGACTGCATGGGAGGGTCTCCCTATCTGGCCGTTTCTTCCCCAGTCCGGGCGCCGTTCGCGGCGCCTCGTATTTGGC
>CAZFRK010000434.1:0-2025 GCA_964521375.1 uncultured Rhodobacterales bacterium | reverse complement strand
GACCTGTGGAACACCGAGTGGGAGCGTTGGGCGTGGACCGTCTGCCTCGGGCGCGCGGCGTCGCCCGCGTGGTGATGCTGGCGGCGGCCTGGGCGCTGGCCGAATGGCTGCGCGGCTGGGTGCTGACCGGCTTTCCGTGGAACCCGCTGGCCACGGTCTGGATACCGCTGGAGACGATGCTGCAACCGGCGGCCTGGATCGGCACCTATGGCCTGTCGGGGCTGACCGCGGCGCTGTTCGCGCTGCCCGCCGCCGTGATCGGACCGGAGGCGGACGGGTTCCGCCGCCGCCCGGGGCCCGCCGTCGCCCTGGCCGTCGTCCTGGTCGCGGTCTTCGGGGCCGGGGCGACGCGCCTGCCCGACGGACCGGCGCCTACGGTGCCCGACGTGCGGCTGAGGCTGGTCCAACCGGCCATCCCGCAGACCGAGAAATGGCGGCCCGAGAAGCGCGTGGACAACCTGCGGCGCTACTTCGCCCTGTCCCTGCGGCGCGGTCCCGATCCCGTCACCCATGTGATCTGGGGCGAGACGGCCTTGCCCTATCCCCTGGACGGCGTCAACGACGCCGACATCCTGGGCGCCGTCGCCGAGGCCCTGGCCATGAGCGACGGTCAGGCCGTGGAACCGGCGTTGATCACCGGCGTCGTTCGCCGCTCACCACCGGGAACCACGCCCTATCAGGTGTGGAACAGCCTGGTCGCGGTCGACGGCGACGGAACCGACCGCGCCCGCTTCGACAAGGCGCATCTGGTTCCCTTCGGCGAATACGTTCCGCTCCGCGATGTCCTGCCGCTGGCCAAGATCACGCCGGGGGCCACCGACTTCACGCCGGGCGAGGGACCGCGGACGATCACCTTGCCGGGCTTGCCGCCGGTCAGCCCGCTGATCTGCTACGAGGTGATCTTCCCCGGCGCCGTGGCCGACGCCGCCGACCGCCCCGCCTGGCTTCTCAACCTGACCAACGACGGCTGGTACGGCCTATCGTCGGGACCCTATCAGCATATGGCGACGGCGCGGCTGCGGGCGGTCGAGGAAGGGCTGCCCCTGGTCCGCGTCGCCAACACCGGCATTTCCGGCGTCGTCGATCCCTGGGGGCGCATGGTCGTACGCCTAGGCTTGGAGGAAGAGGGGGTCGTCGACGGTCCCTTGCCCGAGTCCCTTCCGCCGACCCTCTACGCCCTTTGGGGTAACGGGCCGGTTGTCGGCGCGGCTTTGGTTCTAGGTGTCCTGATAATTTTGATTGGACGGCGGCGAAACGTCCTTTTTCAATGATTCCAACTAGGTCGAATGGGGGATTCGCACGCGGGGGCGGCGGTATGCCTGCTATGCGCCCAAAGCGGGAATTGTTGCTGTTCCTACATATTGACCCGCCGGAAACACGCCACTACAGTTTTCTGAAGATAATGAACCCCATTCAATAATGGGTATTCGCGTGGCGCTTGTCGTCACTTTAGACTAAACCTTTTGATGGAGTGGCTTGCGCTGTGTCTGATCTCGATACCACGCGCCGGTCTACCCGGGGGCGCATGCCATCCGGAAAGCCAAATCCGGTTGACGTTCATGTCGGCGGGCGCGTCCGCCTCCGCCGCACCCTTCTCGGCCTGTCGCAGGAAAAGCTGGGCGAGGCCATCGGCCTGACGTTCCAGCAGGTGCAGAAGTACGAACGCGGGGCCAACCGCATCGGCGCGTCGCGCCTTTACGACCTGTCCCGCGTCCTCGACGTTCCGGTGTCCTTCTTCTACGAGGACATGCCCGAGGACATCGCCAGCATGTCCCCGCGCAACATCACCGACCACGTGGTGGAGCCGGAGGTCAACGAGGCCGACCCCATGAGCAAGCGGGAAACGCTGGAACTGGTGCGCGCCTACTACCGCATCACCGATTCGGGCGTCCGCAAGCGGGTCTACGACCTGACCAAGAGCCTGGCCGCCTCCATGGAGCTGGCGCGCCACGAAGACGCCGAGGCGGAGCAGGTCGCGGCCGAATAGCCGCACCGACCGACCCGATCACCTTCAGGGGCGGGGTG
>CAZFRK010000433.1:0-2029 GCA_964521375.1 uncultured Rhodobacterales bacterium | reverse complement strand
GACAGCTTGCCGTGCATCTCCTGCTGGCCGACGGGGCCGCCCTGCTCCGGCGCGTCGCTCGGGCGGGCGCCGTCTCCCGGCGCTCGGGCGGCGGTCAGGACGGCGGTCACCGTGACCACGCCGGGCATGTCGTGGACGGCCTTCTCCGCCGCCTTGCGCACCGGCTCCAACTCGGGACCGAGTTGCGGCGGCACCTCCATGGCGAAGGTGACGTGGCCGTCCTTGATCACCACGTCGTTGACCCAGCCCGCGTTCACGATGTCGGACCCGCTATCGGCATGAATAATGCCGCGAAGCACCCCCAGCACCTGTTCCTTCGTTACACCGGCCATGCTTGAACTCTCCGTTTTCAATCCAATATGTCCGGGGGTATCGGGCGCCGAGGGCCCTCCCCCGGAGGGGTTCTCGGGTCCCCCCGCGTTGCGTGGCACGGGTGGATGACCTATAAGGACAGCCGGAGTTTAAACGCGCACCGGCATCGTTAAAACCATAGTTATATTAGAGCTTGTTTATAAACAACCATCACAAGACATCCGGGAGCTTATGAACTCCTCTCAGACAGCCCTCACGGAAGGAAGAGTGTCCATGGCCTGGAACAATCAGGGCGGCGGTCCCTGGGGCGGCGGCGGAAACGGCGGCGGTCCCTGGGGCGGCGGCGGTGGCGGCAACAACCCCTGGGGCAACGGCGGTGGCCGGCGGCCCGGCGGCGGCGGCGGCAACCCTCCCCCCGACCTGGAAGAGATGCTGCGCAAGATGCAGGGGTCCGTGCGCCGGACGTTCGGCGGCGGCCTGGGGTCCGGCAAGGGCATCGCGCTGATCATCGTCGGCGTCCTGGTGGCCTGGATGCTGACCGGCATCTACCGCGTCAACCCGGACGAACAGGGTGTCGAACTGTTGTTCGGGCGCTTCGTCCAGACCACCGAGCCGGGCCTGCACGTCTGGTTCCCCTCGCCGGTGGGCGAGGTGCTGACCCCGACCGTCACCCGTACCCAGCAGATCACCATCGGCTATCGCGGCTCGACCGACCCGCGGGCCGGTCAGGCGCGCGACGTGCCGCAGGAAAGCATGATGCTGACCGGCGACCAGAACATCATCGACGCCGATTTCATCGTGCAGTGGCGTATCGCCGACGCCGGGGACTTCCTGTTCAACATCCGCGGCCCCGAAGAGACCATCAAGCTGGCCGCCGAGAGCGCCATGCGCGAGGTCATCGGCCAGGTGAACCTGGAATACGCCATGACCGACGGTCGGACCGAGGTCGCCGAGCGCATGCAGCAGCTTCTGCAACAGATCGTCGACGACTACGGCGCCGGTGTCACCATCCTGGACGTCCAGCTCCAGAAAGCCGACCCGCCGGGCGAAGTCATCGACGCCTTCAACGACGTCCAGCGCGCCCGCCAGGACAAGGAGCGCCTGCAGAACGAAGCCCAGGCCTACCGCAACGACATCCTTCCCCGCGCCAAGGGTGAGGCCGAGCGCCTGATCCAGGAAGCCACCGGTTACAAGGACCAGGTGGTGCGGCAGGCGGAAGGCGAGGCGGCCCGCTTCAACGACGTCTACGAAAGTTACCAGAGTGCCCGCGAAGTGACGGCCCAGCGCCTCTATCTGGAAGCCATGCAGGACATTTTGTCGCGTTCCGACAAGGTCCTGATGGGCGACGGGTCCGGCGGCTCCGGCGTGGTGCCCTACCTGCCCCTCCCCGAGGTTCAGAAACGGCGTCAGAGCGAGTCCAACAGCACGCGGGGGAGCCAGTAATGCGCAGTAAACTCGCCATCATCGGTATCGTCGTCGTCGTTCTGGCGGTCGTCGGCGTCTCCAGCATGTTCACCGTGCGCCAGACCGAACAGGCCATCGTGGTCCAGTTCGGCAACCCCATCCGCGTGGTGCGGGACGCCGGTCTGCACTTCAAGATGCCGTTCATCCAGAACGTCATCTACTACGACAACCGCATCCTGTCGCTGGACCCGCAGGGCCAGGAAGTGCCGCTGATCGACCAGAAGCGCATCATCGTCGACAGCTTCGCCCGCTA
>CAZFRK010000432.1:0-2034 GCA_964521375.1 uncultured Rhodobacterales bacterium | reverse complement strand
CCGTGACGGCGGAGGACATCCTGTGGCGGCGCACCAAATGCGGCCCCCAGCACGGCGCCGAGGCCGCCTAGGCGCGCTTCGGCCCGTCAGGCGATCAGCTCGGCCACGGCCCGCCGCTGGGCCTCGGTCATGTGCAGGCCGCATTTGGTGCGACGCCACAGGATGTCCTCCGCCGTCACGGCCCATTCGGAAGCGCGCAGATAAGCGACCTCCCCCTCCGTCAGCCCGGCGCCCAGATCCCGGCCCAGCCCGCCGTCGACGATGGCGAGGGCCCGCGTGCCGTGTCGGGCCGCCAAGCCCCGAAGGATGGACGGCGTCACCTCTGGGTGCCGCGCCGCCAGCGCCTCCACCAGGGCCGCCGTTCCGCCCTCCGGCAGGTCGCCGCCCGGCAAGACCTGGGTCGCCGTGCGCGACGGCGGAAGGCCGGGATAAAGCGGCGCCAAACGGTCCAGGACCTTTTCCGACAGGCTGCGATAGGTGGTCAGCTTGCCGCCGAAAACCGACAGGAGGGGCGGTCCCTCGGCTTCCTGGTGCAGGACGTATTCCCGCGTGACGGAGGACGGATCGGCGTCCCCGTCGTCATAGAGCGGGCGCACGGCGGCATAGGACCACACCGATTCCAGGGTGCCCGCCGTTGGGAAGAACCTGCGCACGGCGGCCTGCAAATAGGCGACTTCCTCGGGCGTCGCCACGGCCAGCGCCGGATCGGCGGTGTGGACCACGTCCGTCGTGCCGATCAGGGAATAGGCCCCTTCGTAGGGCAGCACGAAGACCACGCGTCCATCGTCGTTCTGCAAGATGTAGGCGTGGGCGCCGTCGTGCAGGCGCGGCGTCACGATATGGCTGCCGCGGATCAATCGCACGCCGGGACGTTTCTCACCGCTCTTCGCCCCCGGCGGCGCGGCGATGTCGAGAACCTCGCGCACCCAGGGACCGGCGGCGTTGACGATGGCCCGGCACGCCACGGTGTCTTCCGTTCCGTCCGGCAGGGTCAGGCGCACCCGCCAGCCTTCGCCCTCCGGCGTCGCGCCCACGAACCGGGTGCGCGTGCGGATGGTCGCGCCGAAGTCTTGGGCGAAAAGCGCGTTGGCGACGACCAGTCGCGCGTCGTCCACCCAGGCATCGGAATAGGCGAAGGCCTTGGTGATCTCCTCGGCCAGCGGCGCCCCGCGCGGGTCGCGCCGCGGGTCCAGGCCGCGCGCCTTGGGCAAATGGCGGCTGCGCCACAGATTGTCGTAGAGCATCAACCCGATGCGCACCATCCAGGCCGGGCGCATGGCCGGGACATGCGGCAGGACGAAACGCAACGGCGTCACCAGATGGGGGGCGCGCTCCAAAAGGACGTCGCGCTCCTTCAGGGCCTCGCCGACCAGCCGGAAGTGATAGCTTTCCAGATACCGCAAGCCGCCATGCACCAGCTTGGACGAGCCCGAGGAGGTATAGCGCGCCAGATCGTCGGCTTCGACGAGGGTCGCGGACAGGCCGCGCGAGGCGGCTTCGGCGGCAATCCCGACGCCGTTCACGCCGCCGCCGATCACAAGAAGATCAATCATGGTCACAGACTACGCCGACAGGCGTTCTCCGGTCACGGCATCGAACAGGTGCAGGGCCTCGGCCTTCAGGGTCAGCGGCAGGCGCTCACCCGGACGGATGATATGGGTGCCGTGCAGACGCAGGGCCACCGGCGCATCCACCCCGTCGATCCGACCGTGGAGAAGCGTTTCGGCCCCCAGCGGCTCGACCATCTGGGTGACGAGGTGAAGATCCCCCGCTCCGTCGGCGGCGACCGTCATATGCTCCGGTCGCACGCCCAGCGTCACGACACGCCCCATCTGCCCATCCAACGCCATGCCATGAGCGACCCTCAAGTCGTTCCCCAGGCCCAGGTGGCCGTTCTCGATGCGGGCGGACAGGAAATTCATGTTGGGCGAGCCAATGAACCCGGCGACGAAGACCGTGCGCGGCCGTTCATAGATCTCCATGGGCGTGCCGACCTGTTCGGCCACGCCCGCGTTCATGACCACCAAGCGATCG
>CAZFRK010000431.1:0-2046 GCA_964521375.1 uncultured Rhodobacterales bacterium | reverse complement strand
ATCACCTCATCGGGCCGGAAATCGTAGCCCCGCCGGTTCAAGCCCGCCGCGACCTCCTCCGGCTCGCGCGTCACGTCGTTGGTCACGACACAAAGCGCCATACCCTGCCGCCGCAGGACGCGAAAGGCCTCCAGGCTGGCCGGAAAGGCGTCGCCGCCCACGTGGAGGACGCCATAGGCGTCGAACACCACCACATCGACATCCCCTTCGGCGACCACGTCCAGCAGGCCGGAAACGCGGCGCGGCGTGACCGGCGCGGGCGGCGCCGGAAGGCGCGGATGGGCACGCAGATAGACGGCCCATGCCTCTTCGAAGGGCAGGAAAAGCACGCTTAGTCCTCCGGCATGTCGTCGATCTGGCGTTCCAGGGCTTTCTGCCGCTTCTTCAGCTGATGCTCAAGATCGCGAACCTTGCGGTTGACCGTATGGACACGGACCATGGCGTCGCGGGTCATGTCGTCGCGGAACCGCCGGAACGGACTGCGCAGGCCGAGCGCCCCGACGCACCACAGGACCGCCAGCCCCCCCAGCATGGTCAGGATGGCGGCCACGACGCGATCAGGCGCCGCTCCGATCGCCAGGGCGGTGCCCCACACGCCGATGGTCGCCAGTCCGGCGCCCATCACCATCAGGATCCGTTCCAGCGTCCGACTGTCCGCCTTCCGCTGCCCCTGGACATCGTGGATCTGCTCGGCGATCTCGGCGCGCGCCATGTCCTGCCACTTACGGAAGGACACGCCCTTGGACAGCGTGCGGTGATCGCGGATGAAGCGTTCCAGCTTCGTCACCACCACGTCGGCCCGCTCTTCCGGCGCCAGGCCGGGAGTCTTGCGCGCGGGCTTCCGTGGGGATGGCGCCATGCCCTAGCCTCTCCTTCGCCGCGCCCTAGCCCAGACGCGCCAGGGCTTCGGCCAACTTGGCCTTGGCCGCTTCGGCGTCGGCCAGACGGGCGCGCTGTTCGTCCACCACCTCGGGCGGCGCCTTGGCGATGAAACCGGCATTGGACAGCTTGCCCGAGAGCTTCTTGACCTCGCCGTCCTGCTTGGCGATTTCCTTCGACAGGCGGGCCTTTTCGGCGGCGACGTCGATGACGCCTTCCAGCGGCAGAACCAGCGTCGCCTCGCCGACAACCGCCTGGGCGGCGGCGTGGGGCACCGCGCCGTCCGTCGAGATATCCTCAAGACGCGCCAGGGTCTGGATCAGCGGACGATGGGTGTCCAGGCGGGCGCGCGTGACCTCTCCGGCATCCTTCAGGAGCAGGGGCATGCGGGCGCCCGGCGGCACGTTCATTTCCGCCCGCACCGAGCGGATGGTCGAGATCACCTCCACCACCCAGTCCATTTCGCCACGGGCTTCCGGCGAGTCCAGGCCGTCGGTCGAAGGCCACTGCGCGGTGATCAGCATGCCGTCCCGGTCGCCGGTCTGCTCCCACAGATGCTCGGTCACATAGGGCATGAAGGGGTGCAGCATCAGCAGGATCTGGTCCAGCACCCAGGCCGCGGTGGCGCGGGTCTCGGTCTTGGCGGCCTCGTCCTCACCGTTGAAGACGGGCTTGGCGAACTCCAGGAACCAGTCGCAGAAGCTGTTCCAGGTGAAGGCATAGATGGCGTTGGCGGCATCGTTGAAGCGGTAGGCGCGGACGGCCTCGCCGACGGCCCCAGCCGCCTCCGCCGTCTTGGCGATGATCCACTTGTTGAGCGTCGAGGACGCCGCGCGCGGATCGAAGTCCGCCCGCGAGCGGCATTCGTTCATCTCGCAGAAGCGCGCGGCGTTCCACAGCTTGGTCGCGAAGTTGCGATAGCCCTGGACGCGGTCCTTGCTCATCTTGATGTCGCGCCCCTGGGCGGCCATGGCGGCCAGGGTGAAGCGCAGGGCATCGGCGCCGTATTCGTTCACCAGATCCAGCGGGTCGATCACGTTGCCCTTGGACTTGGACATCTTCTGGCCCTTTTCGTCGCGGACCAGGGCATGGATGTAGATGTCCTTGAACGGGACCTCGTCCATGGCGTACATGCCGAACATCATCATCCGGGCGACCCAGAAGAAG
>CAZFRK010000430.1:0-2052 GCA_964521375.1 uncultured Rhodobacterales bacterium | reverse complement strand
AGACCATGGTCTTCAGGTCGCGCTCCAGGCTCTTCAGGGCCTCGCGGTCGTTGGTGGAGACGGACTTCGGCGGGATGCGGGCGATCTTGGCGACCACGTCCTCGACGTCCTTGACCGTCACCGTCTTGCGGCGCTTGCTTTCGGGCAACAGCATGCGGGCGGCGCCGACCTCGTCGATGATGTCGATGGCCTTGTCCGGCAGCTTGCGGTCGCCGATGTACTTGGCCGACAGCTCGACGGCGGAGCGCAGGGCCTCGGCGGTGTACTTCACCTTATGGTGCTCTTCGTAGTAGGGCTTGAGGCCGCGCAGAATCTTCACGGCGTCCTCGATGCTCGGCTCGCCGACGTCGATCTTCTGGAACCGGCGCACCAGGGCGCGGTCCTTTTCGAAGTGGCCCCGGAACTCCTTGTAGGTGGTCGAGCCGATGCAGCGGATGGCGCCCGACGCCAGGGCCGGCTTGAGCAGATTCGAGGCGTCCATGGAGCCGCCGGAGGTGGCCCCGGCGCCGATGACGGTGTGAATCTCGTCGATGAAGAGGACGGCCTCGGGCATGGCCTCCAGCTCCTTCATGACGGCCTTCAGGCGTTCCTCGAAATCGCCGCGATAGCGGGTTCCGGCGAGCAGGGCGCCCATGTCGAGGGCGAAGATGACCGCGTCCTTCAGGACGTCGGGCACTTCCCCGTTGACGATGCGGCGCGCCAGCCCTTCGGCGATGGCGGTCTTGCCGACGCCGGGATCGCCGACGTAGAGCGGATTGTTCTTGGACCTGCGGCAGAGCACCTGAATGGTCCGCTCGACTTCCAGTTCGCGCCCGATGAGGGGGTCGATCTTGCCTTGGGAAGCCTTGCGGTTCAGGTTGACGCAGTAGGCATCCAGTGCTTCCTGGCCTTTCTTCACCACGTCCTCCTCACCAGTGCCCTCCTCGGCGCCGCTGACCGTGCGCTGCTCCGACATTCCGGGCCGCTTGGCGATGCCGTGGGAGATGTAGTTGACGGCGTCCAGACGGGTCATGTCCTGCTGGCGCAGGAAATAGACCGCGTGGCTTTCCCGTTCCGAGAACAGGGCGACCAGGATGTTGGCCCCGGTCACTTCCTCGCGACCGGAGGATTGGACGTGGATGGCGGCCCGCTGGACCACCCGCTGGAACCCCGCCGTGGGGGTCGGGTCGGCGCCATCGGTCGTCAGGCCCGTGAGCTCGCTCTCGATGAACGTGCTCACGTCACCGGTAAGTTTTTCGATATCCACGCCGCAGGCGCGCATCACGGCGACCGCGTCGGGGTCTTCGCACAATGCCAGGAGTAAGTGCTCGAGCGTGACGTATTCGTGCGTCCGCTCGCCCGCCAGAGCCAAAGCCTTGTGGAGTGTCTTTTCCAGATTGCGGGAAAGCATCTAACGGTACCCTTCGTCCGTTGCCCTACTTCCCAGAAACGTTCGGCAGGCCCCTGCGGTTTTCGACGTCACGGGTACCATTCGGTGGGAAGGCGGCAGGTTGTCCCAAGCCCATTGCCCTGACCGGCTATTGCTTTTGCCCCTGCGGTGCGTCTCCCGTTTTTTTTCGGAGTCCTGGAACCACGCGGTTCCGGTCCGTTGCGCGAGGCCTCGCGGCCTCAGTCCTTCTCCAATGTGCACTGCAGGGGATGCTGCTGCTGACGCGCCAGATCCATGACCTGGGTCACCTTGGTTTCGGCCACCTCGTAGGTGTAGACGCCGCAAACCCCGACGCCCCGCTGGTGCACGTGCAGCATGATCTGTGTGGCTTCCTCTCGGTTCTTGCCGAAGAAGCGTTCCAGGACATGAACGACGAACTCCATGGGCGTGTAGTCGTCGTTCAGCATCAGAACCTTATACATGGACGGCTTCTTGGTCTTGACGCGGGTGCGCGTTGCGACGCCCGTGCCGTGACCGTTGCCGTCGTCCTTATCGAAGTCGCTCATCTCCTCAATTCCGCTCCGCCAGTGCGTGTCGACCTGCTGAGATATTAGGAACAGCCGGCGCCGAACGCAAAGGCGACGCATGGTCCAACCCCGGACAGGGGGTTCAGGGGAGCCGAT
>CAZFRK010000429.1:0-2062 GCA_964521375.1 uncultured Rhodobacterales bacterium | reverse complement strand
GAAGCTCGGCCAGATAGCTGCCGTCCTGGCCGGTGATGCCCGTGATGAGAGCGACGTTGCCCATTCCCTGCTCCTGGTGTCCCACGAAGAAGCGGACAATAACAGCCGGACCTGTCCGAGGGCACCCGCAAAATCAGTCTCTACCCCAAGTCGTGACGACCGTGCCCATATGTCCCACCTTGACGCAAACCTGCGGAATTTAACGATAGTTTCGCGTCTCCGCCCTTGCCGGTTCGGCGTTCCGTGCTAGGCTGACGCATCGGAACCTTCGGGTTCTTTTCGTCAATCGTTCGGACGATCCGTCAGTCGCGAGGTACAGCGTCCATGGTCATCGACAAGAACCTTCTCGACGAGCTGGAGCGCCGCCGCGCGGTGGCCATGGCTTCGGGTGGGAAGGACAAGATCCACGCCCGTCATGAACGCGGGCTTTTGACGGCTCGCGAACGACTTAACAAGCTCTTCGCCCAGGACACCTTCCAGGAGTTCGGTCTGCATGCCCAGCATGAGACCAAGCACTTCGGGATGGAGAAGAAGTCCCTGCCGACCGACGGCGTGATCACCGGCGTCGGCTTCGTCGACGGGCGTCCGGTGGCCTCCTTCAGCCAGGACTTCATGGTCTCCGGCGGCTCGCTGGGCCGGATGCACGCCCGCAAGATCTGCGATGTCATGGACCACGCGGCGCGCGGCGGCATGCCCATCGTCGGCTTCAACGACAGCGGCGGCGCGCGCATCCAGGAAGGCGTCGAGAGCCTGTCCGGCTACGGTCAGGTGTTCAACCGCAACGTCCTGATGTCGGGCGTCGTGCCGCAGATCGCCGTCATTTCCGGGCCGTGCGCCGGGGGCGCGGCCTATTCCCCGGCCCTGATGGACTTCATCATCATGACCCGCAAGGGCGCCCAGATGTTCATCTGCGGCCCCGAGGTCATCCGCGCCGTCACCGGCCAGCAGACGACCATGGACGAGATCGGTTCCGCCGAGGCGCATGCCCGCGATTCCGGCAACATCCACTTCGTCGCCGAGGACGACCACGACGCCGTCGACGTGGTGCGCAAGCTGCTGTCCTTCCTGCCGTCCAACAACATGATGGACCCGCCGCACGATCTGTCCCAGAAGGTGACTCTGGCCGACGACATATGCATCGAAGAAACCCTTCCCGCCGACCCCAAGGAAGCCTTCGACGTCAAGACGGTCATCGCCTGCATGTCCGACAACGGCGACTTCCTGGAAGTGCAGAAGGAGTTCGCGGCCAACATCGTCGTCGCCTTCGGGCGCATCAACGGCGTGGTGGTCGGCTTCGTCGCCAACCAGCCGATGGTCAAGGCGGGAACGCTGGATATCGACGCCTCCGACAAGGCGGCGCGCTTCATCCGCTTCTGCAACATCTTCAACATCCCGCTGGTGACCCTGGTCGACGTCCCGGGCTTCCTGCCCGGCGTGTTCCAGGAAAAGCACGGCATCATCCGCCACGGCGCCAAGATGCTGTTCGCCTACGGCGCCGCCACCGTGCCCAAGATCACGGTCATCATGCGCAAGGCCTACGGCGGGGCGTTCCTGGCCATGTGTTCGCGCGACATGGGGGCCGACATGGTGCTGGCCTGGCCGACGGCGGAAATCGCCGTCATGGGGGCCGAGGGCGCGGTGAACATCCTGTACCGCCAGGAACTGAAGCAGGCCGAGGATCAGGCCGCCCGGCGGGCCGAACTGGTCAAGGAATACAAGGACGAGTTCGCCTCGCCCTATCTGTCGGCGGGCAAGATGTTCATCCATGACGTCATCCAGCCGCGCCGCACCAAGGCCGCCGTCAGCCTGGCCCTGCGCTCCCTCTTGTCGAAGCGCGAGACCCGACCGCCCAAGAAGCACGGCAACATCCCGCTCTAGGAAGGGCACGGCATGACCTTTGGCGAAGAGATCCTTCTGGTCCTGACGGGCTTCGGCATCGTGCTGTCGGTGCTGGCGGCGCTGTGGCTGGTGTCGGCCCTGGTCGGGCGGAGCTTCATGGCCCGCGACGCCGCCATCGCGCGGGCCGCCGCGGCGCCCGCTTCCGCTCCGCCCGCCGCGGGCG
>CAZFRK010000428.1:0-2098 GCA_964521375.1 uncultured Rhodobacterales bacterium | reverse complement strand
GGTATATCGCCCCCCGTCGCCCGGCCCGACAGACGCGTGGGAAATCCGACAAATTTACGTCGGTGTCACAGATGCGACATTCGGAACGGAATATATTTCAAAAGGTTATGTATGGCACGCTCGTTGCTTGACCTGACTTAGGAAGGTCTGCGAGGAGGCTCGAGCCATGATCACCGTCACCGACACCGCGCTGAATGCCATTCGCCGCGTCAAGGGCGATGCCGCCGGTCTGCGTATCATCGTCTCCGCCGGCGGGTGCGCCGGATATCAATACCGCATGGGATTGGTCCGTGGGGCCGACGAGGGCGATACGGTCGTCGCCGTCGACGATGTCGCCATCTTCATCGACGGCGACAGCGCGCCGCTCATCGCCGGAACGACGCTGGATTATGTCGAAAGCGTCGGCGGCGCGGGCTTCCAGTTCGAAAATCCCAACGCCGAAGGTAAGTGCAGCTGCGGCAAATCCTTCGCCGCCTAGGAAAGGCTCCCCCGCCATGTGGAACTATACCGACAAGGTCAAGGAATACTTCTTCGATCCCAAGAACGCCGGTGTCCTGGAAGACGCCAACGGCGTGGGGGAGGTCGGCTCCATCTCCTGCGGGGACGCCCTGCGGCTGATGATCAAGGTCGACGACAGGGATGTCATCACCGACGCGCGTTTTCAAACCTTCGGCTGCGGATCGGCCATCGCCTCCAGCTCCGCCCTGACGGAACTGATCATCGGCAAGACGGTCGAAGAGGCCAAGCTGGTGTCCAACCAGGACATCGCCGATTTCCTGGGCGGCCTGCCGCCGGAGAAGATGCATTGCTCCGTCATGGGGCACGAGGCCCTGCGCGCCGCCATCGCCAACTACCGCGGCGAGGAGTTCGAGGACGACGATCACGAGGAAGGCGCGCTGCTCTGCAAATGCTTTGGTATCGACGAAGGCATGGTCGAGCGCGCCGTGCGCGGCAACAAGCTGACCTCGCTTGAGCAGGTGACGGCCTACACGAAGGCGGGCGGCAGCTGCAAGACCTGCCATGAAAAGATCGAGGAGAAGCTGGCCGAGGTGAACGCCGCCATGGTCGCCGAGGGCCTGTTGCCCGACGCCGAGGCGTTCAGGCTCGGCGCCGCTCCGGCCAAGGCCGCGCCCGTCCGGCCCTTCATCCAGATCAGCCCGCTGGCCGAAGAGGCCAAGAAGGCCGAGGCGGCGCCGCCCGCCATGACCAACCTGCGCAAGATCACCCTGATCCAGGAAGCGGTCGACGGCGTGCGTCCGGCCCTACAGGCCGATGGCGGCGACATCGAGCTTGTCGACGTCGACGGCGACACCGTCTTCGTCAAGCTGACCGGCGCCTGCTCTGGCTGCGCCATGAGCGCCATCACCATTCAGGGGGTTCAGCAAGCCTTGGTCGACAAGATCGGGCGCCCGCTGCGGGTCATTCCGCATGAGATGCGGCGCCTCGTCGAAGCCAGCGCCTGAGAGGGGAAGCCGCCATGAACCAGATTGCTCCCAAAAAAGCCGGGCCGACCGGCGTCTACCTGGACAACAACGCCACCACCCGTGTCGATCCGCGCGTGCTGGAGGAGATGCTGCCGTTCTTCTGCGAACAGTACGGCAATCCGTCCTCCATGCACTCCTTCGGCGGCGAGGTGGGCGGTCGTCTGCGCGAGGCCCGTGCCCGACTGGCCGCCCTTCTGGGGGCCGCGCACGACAGCGAGATCGTCTTCACTTCCGGCGGGACGGAAAGCGACAACGCCGCCATCCTGTCGGCCCTGAAGCTGATGCCCGAACGCACCGAGATCATCACCTCCGCCGTCGAGCATCCCGCCGTCCTGTCTTTGTGCCAGTTCCTGGAAAAGCATGAGGGCGTGACCGTTCACTATATCCCCGTGGACAAGCTGGGGCGCCTGGACATCGATGCCTACAAGGCGGCGCTCTCCGACAAGGTGGCGATCGTCTCCATCATGTGGGCCAACAACGAAACCGGGACCATCTTCCCGGTCGAGGCCCTGGCCGAGATGGCCAAGCCCTACGGTTGCCTGTTCCATACCGACGCCGTCCAGGCGGTCGGCAAGGTGCCCATGTGTCTGGCCGAAACCGACATCGACATGCTG
>CAZFRK010000427.1:0-2121 GCA_964521375.1 uncultured Rhodobacterales bacterium | reverse complement strand
GATTTCCGGGGCCTTCAGGCCGTCGGAGAAGACGAACTTGGAGAAGTAGCCGCCTTCCAGGGCCTGACGCAGGATGGTGATGCCGTTTTCCGGATAGCCGATCAGCACCAGGGCGTCGGCGGCGTCACCGGCGGCGTTCTGAAGCTCACCGCGATAGGACGCCTGGCCCTTTTCATAGGGCACCGCGCCGGAGATGGCGCCGCCCTTGCCGGTGAAGGCGTCGGCGAAGGCGTCGGCCAGGCCCTTGCCGTAGTCGTTGTTGATGTAGACCACGCCGACGGACTTGTAGCCCTTCTTCTGGGCCACCTCGGCCAGTGCGAGACCCTGCACGGCGTCCGTCGGAACGGTGCGGAACAGGAAGTCGTTGTCCTTCAGGTTGGTGATTTCCGGGCTGGTGGAGGCGCCGGAGATTTGCGGCACGCCGGACTGGGAGGTCACCGAGGAGGCGACCGGAATGGTCACGCCCGACGACAGGGCGCCGACGATGCCCGAGACCTTCTCCACGTTGACCAGCTTCTGGGCGGCGTCGACGCCCACCTGCGGGGTGGTCTGGGTATCACCGATGGCGATGATGGCATCCCCACCGAGGACGCCGCCTTGCGCGTTGATGTCCTTGGCGGCGAGCTTCACGCCCTGCAGTGAGGTCTCGCCGTAGGCCTGGAGGTCGCCGGTCAGCGGAACCAGGGCGCCGATCTTCATCTCGGCCTGGGCCGAGGTCGCGGCGACGGTCAGGGCCAGCGCGGAGACGGCGCCGATGGCGGCACGTTTGAGCGTCATGAGTGAGAACCCTCCTGTTCATTTTGTGCCCGGGACTCGGGCACGGTAAGATAACAATATCAGGACATAAGCGCCACGCAACGCCTTGAAGGGAACACGCCGGGCGCGAAGGATGGACGACGCCCTCAGGCTTTGCATCGGAGCCTGCGAGGCTCTAAAGTAGCGGCCACTTCGGCACACCGTCCTTTCCCAAACACGAAACGAGATCCCTCCATGGCAGGCAGCGTCAACAAGGTCATTCTCATCGGCAACCTGGGCCGCGATCCGGAAGTCCGGACCATGCAGAACGGCAACAAGGTGGCCAACCTGAACCTTGCCACCTCGGAAACCTGGAAGGACCGCCAGACCGGCGAGCGCCGGGAAAAAACGGAATGGCACCGCGTGGTCATCTTCGGCCCCACCGCCGAAGTCGCCGAACGCTACCTGAAGAAAGGCTCCAAGGTCTATATCGAGGGTCAGTTGCAGACCCGCAAGTGGCAGGACCAGAGCGGCCAGGAACGCTACACCACGGAAGTGGTGGTGCAGGGCTTCGGTGGCGTCATGACCATGCTCGACAGCCCCGGCGGCGGTCAGCGCGGCGGCGACTATGATTCCGCCGGTGGGGGAGGCTACGGCCAGGGCGGCGGCTACGGTGGCGGGTCCGGTTACGGCGGGTCTTCCGGCGGCGGCGCCGGAGGCGGCTTTGGCGGTGGTCAGGGCGGCGGCGGCCAGGGTGGCGGGCAGGGCTGGGAACCGTCCCCGCCGGCCGACCTCGACGACGAAATCCCGTTCTGATTCAAAATGCTGCCGGGTAGACCAAAGCCGAATGTCTTGTTGTTCGGGGCAGGTCGACCTGCTATATTTCGCGTCATCATACGTCTTGGGGTGGTCCGGGGTGACCGCCCCGGAGCGGGCTTGGTCTACCGACCCTAGCCTCTCTTCCCCCAGCGGGGTGCCGCGCGGGTCCGGGGCCGTGACGCCCCGCCCGGCGCGGGTCCGCCAAGAAGCCTGAGCGTTCAGCCTTGACCGACACGCCTGTTCCCACGCCTCCCGATCACGACATCACGCCGGTGACGATCGAGGACGAGATGAAACGCTCGTACCTTGATTACGCCATGAGCGTGATCGTGTCCCGTGCCCTTCCCGACGTGCGCGACGGCCTGAAGCCCGTGCACCGGCGCATTCTCTACGCCATGAAGGAAAACGGGTACGACTACAACAAGCCGTACAAGAAGTCGGCACGCATCGTCGGCGACGTGATGGGCAAGTACCATCCCCACGGCGACAGCGCGATCTACGACGCCATGGTCCGCATGGCGCAGGACTTCTCCATGCGCCTGCCGCTGATCGACGGCCAGGGTAATT
>CAZFRK010000426.1:0-2132 GCA_964521375.1 uncultured Rhodobacterales bacterium | reverse complement strand
CCGACGCCGCCGCCGCCCAGTCCGGCGGATGACGGCAGGGTCACGGACTGGGTCCAGGCGATGGCGGCGGCGGCGTCGGCGGCGGTGCCCCCGGCGCTGAGGATGTCCCGCCCGACCAGCACGGCGCGCGGCTCGTCGGCCGACACGACACCGGCGAAGCCCTCGACGTGTCCGACCGTCCCGACGGCCAGTTCCTCCGCCGGGTTCTTGCCGCAGGACGCCAGTCCGACGGCCAGGGCGGCCAGGATCGCGGGCACCGCGCGGCGGCTCGCGGACCCGCCGCCACGTTGACGCGGCCCCCGGGTATCCCTACCTTCGGTGAACCATTTCTGGAGTCTGGCCGTGCAAGCGCTTCGTTCCCTGGTGTCCATCTCTTTGACCGGCATCCTGGTTCTTCTGTTGGCCCTGACGGTGCCCGGGCGGCATGCGACAGCCGCCGACCGACCGTCGATCATACGCGACGCGGAAGTGGAACGTACCATCCGGGACTACGCCAATCCACTGTTCCGCGCCGCCGGCATTCCGCCAGACAGCGTGCGCATCCGGGTTCTCAACGACAGCACGATCAACGCCTTCGTGACGACGGGCAACCGGATGTTCATCCACAGCGGCCTGATCCTGAAGACCGAGCGGCCCAGCGAATTGATCGGCGTCATCGCCCACGAAATCGGCCATATCGCGGGCGGCCATCTGGCGCGCATGGGCGAGGAAGTGGAAAACGCGGGCATGACCTCGCTGGCGTCCCTGGCCCTGGGCGCCGCCCTGGGACTGGCGACGGGGCGCGGCGATGTCGGCATGGCGGCCATGAGCCTGGGCCAGCAGGTGGCCCTGCGCAACTTCTTCAGCTACACGCGGGCCCAGGAAAGCAGCGCCGACCAGTTCGCGCTAAAGGTCCTGGACCAGACCAACCAGTCGGCCAAGGGCCTGCTCGACTTCTTCGAGGTTCTCGGCGATCAGGAAATGCTGGTGACCGAACGCCAGGACCCCTACGTCCGCACCCACCCCCTGACCCAGGATCGCGTGGCCGCCGTCCGCCATCACGTCTCGCCGCATTCCCCGCCGGGGGGCGCGCCGCGGGCCGCCCGGGCGCGCCACGACCGCATGGTGGCGAAACTATTCGGTTTCCTGGAAACCCAGGGCCGTACCCTGCAACGCTACCCCGAAAGCGACCACAGCGTGGCCGGGCGCTATGCCCGGTCCGTGGCCTATTTCCGGCGCGGCCAGTTGGATCAGGCCCTGCCGCTGATCGATGGCCTGATCGCCGAACAGCCCGACGATCCCTATTTCCATGAATTGAAGGGCCAGATGCTGGCCGAGAACGGGCGCATGGCGGAGTCCGCCGAGGCCTATCGCCGCGCCCACGCGCTGGCGCCCGACGAGCCGCTGATCGCCCTGAGCCTGGGACACATCCTGGTCGAGCAGGGCACGCCCGAAAGCCTGGCGGACTCCGAGGACGTCCTGCGCGGCGTGGTGCGGGCGGAACCGGACAACGCCTTCGCCTGGCGCCTTCTGGGCAGCAGCTACGGCCATCGGGGCGATGAAACCCTTGCCTCGGCCTCCATGGCCGAATATGCCCTGCTGTCGGGCGACCCGGAGCAGGCCATCTACCACGCCGAAAAGGCCCTGACCGGGATGAAGCAAAGCGATCCGAACTGGCTGCGCCTTCAGGACGTCCGCCAGGAAGCCCAGAACCGCCTGGAACGGTCCAGGGCACAGAAGAAGTAGCCGCCCACGACCGCCCGTCCCCTCCCGTCCCCTCGCCGCCGGAGTTTCCGTCATGTCGCGCGTCCGTCGTTCCCTCACCGCCGTCTCGGCAGCCGCCCTCCTGTGCCTGGGCGCCGCCGCCCCGGCCAACGCCGAAGGTCTGACGGAGGCTGAAAAGTCCGAAGTCCGCGACCTGGTCCGCGACTATATCCTGGACAACCCGGAGATCGTCATGGAGGCGGTCAACGTCCTCAGGACACGTCAGGCCGAACAGGAAAAGGCCGCCGCCAAGGCCGCCCTGTCTCAGAACGCCGACGCCATCTTCCACAACGCCGCCGACCCGGTGCTCGGCAACCCGGACGGCGACGTCACCGTGGTCGAGTTCTTCGACTACAAGTGCGGCTACTGCAAGCGCGTCTTCGGCCCGG
>CAZFRK010000425.1:0-2136 GCA_964521375.1 uncultured Rhodobacterales bacterium | reverse complement strand
CGCTACAGGAAGTATCGAGCTTGCAGACAGCTTTTCCGTCAACAAATTCAACCGGGCCAAGCCATTTCGGGCCAGAAGAAGTAACCCGATAAATGCCGGCCTTATCAACCTTGGGCAGGTTGCTGAGAGGAATCTCGAGTTCAACTGGCAACTCGGCCTTTTCAACCGGCAAGCCAATGTCGAAATTGGCGGAAAGTCTGTTGATGCCTTCGTATGAGGCTGGATTCTGCGGAGCAGCAACCAGAACCGTGCCACCTTGGCGCAAGCTTCCGGCCGGCACTCGCAGATTGGCGAAAGAAGCCTTCAACAGCCCCTCGCTTCCCGGAGGATAATAAACCGCCGAAAATTTGAGGGAATTCGAAAGAATCACGCCATTGGCATTGGTTCCGTTGGCCTCAATGACCCCTTCGCCGGATTGCTTGACCGTATAGTTGGATATGTAGGTCGAATCGTTTACCGGCACCATGGTGAGATATCCCTGTTCACCTTCATAAGTCATCTGCAGTCTCGGCACAGCAGCAAATTTTTCGTCAGTGCGAACGATGATATGCAGGAAGTTCTCAAAAGTCGGATTCGGGAAAATCGCGACCTTAAGATCATCAAAGCTCATCGAATAGACATAGTTCATCTTGGTATAATTGCCGTTGGTAGTAACCATGGGCACAAACACGAGGTTTTCGTAGGTTCCGCCCGAACCGTAATTCTGAATGATCAGGTTTCCGGCCTGCTTGTCGTTGAGATAAATGAACTCAACCGCCGTATCGACGCTTGGGCCACGCTTGATTATTGCAGCCTTGAACTGGCTGCGATCATCGCCATCGAAGCCCAGATTGAGATTGCCGGTATTGCCGGAAATTTCAACATAGTCGGCGGCCCAGGGGTTGACGTTTGAGGAGCGTGCAGTAACCGGACTGGTCAGAATGACCTTTTCCGAAAATTTAACCGGCAAACGTTCGTTTACACCAAGATCATTGGTGGTGTTGAAGTCGTTGTCGACGTTGTAGCCCCATTTTCCGTCATTGAGCATACTACCATCGTTTTTTCGGGTTTTATCAAGGTAGTTGGCAATTGCCCAGTCGGCAAAAACGCTGATCGAATCGGTTCCAAACGGAGTCAGAACCGCATCGATGGCTTTCATGCCGCCTTCGCGATTGCGAATGATATTGCGCAGAAAATTGGAAGTGTTTGAACCACCGTATTTTTCGACGAGGTAAAACATCCACAGAAATGATGCACCATAGTTAGCAAAAGGATTTGGCCCAAGCCATACTTCGGAAATTCGGTTTTCAGCCAGAATAGTATCCGGGAACTTGATGAATTCATCAAGGTTGCTGGTATATTTACCGTTGAAGAGATACTGCCCATATTGGGTCAGAGCTTCTTCGAGCCATCTCTCCATACCGTAAAGCTGACCGTCTTCGACCCAGTAACCTTCGTTGAAGATGATCATGTGCACGAATTCATGGGCAACCGTACCAAGTGTATCGGAAGTTGCCATCGAGAAACTTGGGAACATATCGATGTTCAGCAGTTCCTTTTCGTTACTCATCGATTGTGAAGTTCTCGGGAACTGATTGCCAGCCCAGAAATAACCTCTGAAGCTGCCTGAACCATCGCGAATATCATCGAGCAGAATGAAAATCTTCGGATCGCCATCGATATCGGGTTCGATACCGAAGGTTTCGCGCATTTTCGGATAAATTTCGCCGTCGAAAGTGTCGGCAAGCTCTTTCAATTTCAGGCGGGCGAGGTTTTTGTCGGCACCGAGAATGAACCTGGGCTCAAGCACTGAACCATTGGCGTCGGGCGCATAATAGTATGGTCCGTTGGAAAATGCCACCGAATCGGGCCAATAAAGTCCCCAGGCTGCCTGGGCTGCCGGTGTCTGGTCTTCAGTTGAAGAAAGACCTCGTGGCAGAGTCGGAAAATACATTACCGGAACGAAAATGTAGCAATGAGTGCCAATATAACGCAATACCGCGCTTGGATAATGATTGTTGCCATCGATGTCATATATTTCACCGGCCCAATCGTTACCGAAACTTGAAACGCCATCATCGGCGTCAGGGTTACCATTTGTTCCCGGCCATTGTCCGCTGTCGTGATAAAGATTGCTCAACCCATAGCCATTGGAAG
>CAZFRK010000424.1:0-2138 GCA_964521375.1 uncultured Rhodobacterales bacterium | reverse complement strand
TGCTGGATCCAGGCCTTCTGGTCGGGGTCCTGGATGTGCATGAACTCGACGCCGATGGTCGAGCAGTAGGTCTTCTTGACCACCGAGATGATCTGCCGGAGGGTCGCCTTGTCCCCCAGGCCGAGCACGTTGTCGATGAAGATCTCACGGTCCAGGTCGGCGTCCGAGAAGCCGTAGGTCCGGTAGTCCAGCTCCGGGTGCGGCGTCGGCTCCTCGATCCCCAGCGGGTCGAGGCGGGCCTGCAAGTGGCCGCGCACGCGGTAGGTGCGGATCATCATCAGGGCGCGGATGGAATCGAGGACGCGGCCGCGCACCTCCTCTTCCGAGGCTCCGCCGGGCTTCTTCTTCGGCGGCGGCGCGTCGGGGTCCTTCGCGCCGATGACCTGGCGGCGGTCCCGGTTCCAGGACGGACCCTTCAGTTCGACGGCCAGCGCGGCGGGGTCGTCCATCAGGTCCTTGAAAAGGTCGACCCAGCTGGGATCGACGGACGTCGGGTCGTCGAGGTACCGCTCGTAGAGCTCGGCGATGAAGGTGGCGTTGACACCAGTGAGAAACGAAGCTTCCACGCTTCCTGCCCTTTGTTCATGCCCGATGTGCTCTTCTCGGCCATGGCGCGACCGGGGGCACCGCGCACGGGCCGTTACCCTTTTTGCTCACATAGTAACGGGCGAACGAAAGGCCAAGGGTCCGGGTCCCTCGCCGCCCGGAGCCGTCGACGGCCGGTTCCGCTTCCACGTCGGAACCGGCCGCGACGATCAGTGCGTCAGCCCTTGAGCTGCTGCAGCATGGTCGAGCCCAGCGCGGCCGGGCTGTCGGCGACGGCGATGCCGGCGGACTTCATGGCGTCCATCTTGGCGTCGGCCGTGCCCTTGCCGCCGGAAATGATCGCGCCGGCATGACCCATGCGCTTGCCCGGCGGGGCGGTGACACCGGCGATGAAGCCGACCATGGGCTTCTTCACCTTGGACTGCTTGATGAACTCGGCGGCCTCTTCCTCGGCGGAACCACCGATTTCACCGATCATGATGATGCCTTCGGTTTCCGGGTCGCCCAGGAACATTTCGAGGCAATCGATGAAGTTGGTGCCGTTGACCGGGTCGCCACCGATACCGATGCAGGTGGACTGGCCGAGACCGGCGGCGGTGGTCTGGGCGACCGCCTCGTAGGTCAGGGTGCCCGACCGGGAGACGACGCCGATCTTGCCGCGCTGGTGGATGTGGCCCGGCATGATGCCGATCTTGCACTCGCCCGGGGTGATGACGCCGGGGCAGTTCGGGCCGACCAGGCGGGTCTTGGAATTGGCCAGGGCGCGCTTGACCTTGACCATGTCCAGCACCGGAATGCCTTCGGTGATGCAGACGGCCAGCTCGAATTCGGCGTCGATGGCTTCCAGGATGGCGTCGGCGGCGAACGGCGGCGGCACGTAGATCACGGTCGCGTTGGCGCCGGTGCGCTCCTTGGCCTCGGCCACGGTGTCGAAGACCGGCAGGTCCAGGTGCTTGGTGCCGCCCTTTCCGGGGGTCACGCCGCCGACCATCCGCGTCCCGTAGGCGATGGCCTGCTCGGAGTGGAAGGTGCCCTGCGAGCCGGTGAAGCCCTGGCAGATGACCTTGGTGTCTTTACCGATGAGAACGGCCATTACTTCGCCTCCTTCACGGCCTTGACGACCTTTTCAGCAGCGTCCGCCAGGTTGTCGGCGGAAATGATGGGCAGGCCGGATTCGGCCATGATCTTCTTGCCCAGCTCGACGTTGGTGCCTTCCAGGCGCACCACCAGCGGCACGTTCAGGCTGACCTCGCGGGCCGCGGCGACCACGCCCTCGGCGATGACGTCGCAGCGCATGATGCCGCCGAAGATGTTGACCAGGATGCCTTCGACGTTCTTGTCCGACAGGATGATCTTGAAGGCCGTGGTCACGCGCTCCTTGGTGGCGCCGCCGCCGACGTCCAGGAAGTTGGCCGGCAGGCCGCCGTAGAGCTTAATGATGTCCATGGTGGCCATGGCCAAGCCCGCGCCGTTGACCATGCAGCCGATCGAGCCGTCGAGCTTGATGTAGTTCAGGCTGTGACGGGCGGCTTCGATTTCGGACGGGTCTTCCTCGTCCTCGTCGCGCAGCTCCTCGATGTCCTTGTGGCGGT
>CAZFRK010000423.1:0-2152 GCA_964521375.1 uncultured Rhodobacterales bacterium | reverse complement strand
AGGTCCCATCGGGATGTCGATGAGAAGATGGGTCGATCCGGCGGAAACCTTCTTGGACAGGATGGAGGCGACCATCTGCTCCTGGGTATCGATGCCGAGCGGGCGTTCGACGGAAATCATGATGTCGTCGGCGGGCGCCATGCGCATATGGCCGCCCCACACCAGGCAGCCCTTCTCCGCCGCCACCACCGCCCGCACCTGCTCCAGGTCCAGGTTGACGTTGCACAATACCTCCATGGTGTCGGCGGTCCCGGCGGGCGAGGTGATGGCGCGCGAACTGGTCTTGGGCATGACCAGCCCGTGCGCGGCGACGATGGGCACCGTCAGCATGGTCGTCCGGTTGCCCGGAATGCCGCCGATGCAATGCTTGTCGACCACCAGGGGCGCGTCCCACGTCATGCGCGTTCCCACCTCGATCATGGCGCGGGTCAGGGCCAGCACCTCCTCGGTGGTCATGAAGGCGGCGGCCGACACCAGGAAGGCGGCCAGTTCCATGCGCGAATAGCGATGGTCGGAGATGTCCTCGACGATGGCGCGATAGTCGTCCGCCGACAGGACATGGCCGTTGATCTTTTCGCGCACGGCGGACAGGCTGCCGGGCGGCGGCGCCGGTTTGATGTGGACGGGTGTCCCGTCGGGCAGGCCGAGGCGATCGAAGGCCTGGACCGACAGACCCAGTTCGTCGGCTTGAAGCAGGGCCTCGGACGCCGTGCCGCGGCCGTTGGCCTCGATCAAGTTCAGGGTCGCCAACAGGTGGCGGCGTCCGGCCTGAACGTCGATCTTGGCGAGGGCGCGCAAGCCCTCCACCTTATGGGTCGGGCAGTCGCGCCGCAGGAAGGCGACATATTCGGTGTGAGTGTCGATGGGCACCCGGCGGACCCGCAGGGTCGATATCTCCGTCATGGCGCGCCTCCCCCTAACATGCTGATTCGGAAAGGATACAGGCCATCGCAGCGCAGCAGGAAGCGAAACCGGACGGTCCCGGGCGCAAGGCTCCCATACGCCGGGGGCACCCGGCGCGCGCCATCGTTTCGGCCAGCTACAAGACCGACATCCCGGCCTTCTACGGTCCCTGGTTCATGGAACGCCTGCGGGCCGGGGAGGCCTGGGTGCGCAATCCTTACGGCGGAAAGCCCTTCCGCGTCGGCCTGACCCCCGACGAGGCGGCGGGCGTCGTCTTCTGGACCCGCAACCTGGAGCCCTTCGCCCCCCACCTTCCCGCCGTCCGCGACGCCGGACTGCCGTTCGTCGTGCAGTACAGCGTGCTCGACTATCCTTCGGCGCTGGATCGCTCGGTCATCGCGGCGGAGCGAGCCGTCGCCTCCCTCCACCGCCTACGCCAGGACTGGGGACCGCGTGCCGGGGTATGGCGTTACGATCCCATCGTCTTCACCTCCCTGACGCCGCCGTCCTGGCATGTGGAGACCTTCGGGCGGCTGGCCGAGGCCTTGCGCGGCGCGGTGGACGAGGTGGTCGTCTCCTTCGCCCAGATCTACCGCAAGACGGCGCGCAACCTAAGCCGCGCGGCGGAAACCGGCGGCTTCACCTGGAGCGACCTGGACGACGCCGACAAGCGCGCCTTGCTGACGACGCTGCGGGGCGTCGCGGCGGCCAACGACCTGATACTCAGCCTGTGCGCCCAGCGCGGGCTTCTGGTGGAGGGCGTCGCCGATGCCGCCTGCGTCGACGCCACGCGCCTTCAGGACGTCGCCGGGCGCCCCCTGGACAGTGCCCGCAAGCCACACCGCGAGGCCTGCGGCTGCTGGCAATCCCGCGACATTGGCGCTTACGACACCTGCCCCCACGGCTGCGTCTATTGTTACGCGGTGACATCTCAAGACCAGGCGAAGACGCGGATGAAGAGCACTGCCGTACGGGGCGCGTTTCTAGCCTAACGACTTAGTCCTTTAATATTATTTATGCCTCGACACCCCCTCGAGACTGTCCAAAACGGCCAACAACGAACACTTTCTCATAAACAAATGGCGTTTTTTATCCTTCTCTCCCGCAAGGATATTCGCTACCCTGAGGGTCCCTTGAGACGACTCACCCTACCTTAAAATGCATGTACAGATGTAATCTAAGACTGCCTCGACGGTCAGGTTGGCGGCCAGCCCTGGAAGGGGAAGGAGAAAGAGACGAGGCACCGCCG